>JBBDWW010000188.1:0-5226 GCA_040902645.1 Dongiaceae bacterium
GCCCTGGTCGCAGATCGGGCAGTCGAGCGGATGGTTGATCAGCAGGAATTCCATGACGCCCTTGCGCGCGTCGCGGGCGATCTTGGAGTTGGTGCGGATCACCATGCCCTCGCCAACCGGCATCGCGCAGGAGGCGATGGGCTTCGGCGACTTTTCCATCTCGACCAGGCACATGCGGCAATTGCCGGCGATCGACAGCCGTTCGTGATAGCAGAAGCGCGGGACCTCGGCGCCGGCCAGTTCGCAGGCCTGCAGCACCGTCAGCCCCGGTTCGACCTCGATCTCGCGCCCGTCGATGGTCAGTTTCGGCATGTCGTGCCTCTACTCTGCCGCCGCGCGCGTACCGCGGAACGCCGCGATGCGCTGTTCGATTTCGGGGCGGAAATGCCGGATCAGCCCCTGGATAGGCCAGGCCGCCGCATCGCCCAGTGCGCAGATCGTATGGCCCTCGATCTGGCGGGTCACCGATTCCAGCGTATCGATCTCGGCCGGATCGGCATCGCCCTTCACCAAACGCTGCATCACCCGGTACATCCAGCCGGTACCTTCACGGCAGGGCGTGCACTGGCCGCAGCTTTCATGCATGTAGAAATGCGAGAGCCGCGTAATCGCATCGACGATGTCGGTCGACTTGTCCATCACGATCACCGCCGCGGTGCCAAGACCCGACTTCACTTCCCGCAGAGAATCGAAATCCATCAGTATCTCGTCGCAGATCGGCTTCGGCAGGCATGGGACCGACGCACCGCCGGGGATGATCGCCAGCAGGTTGTCCCAGCCGCCACGCACGCCGCCGGCATGCTTGTCGATGAGCTCCTTCAAGGGAACGCCCATCTCCTCTTCTACATTGCACGGGTCGTTCACATGCCCGGAGATGCAGAAGAGCTTGGTGCCGGTATTCTTCGGCCGGCCGAGCGCCGACCACCAGGCAACGCCGCGCCGCAGGATGGTCGGTGCAACGGCGATTGTCTCGACATTGTTGACCGTGGTCGGGCAGCCGTAGAGCCCGCAGGCGGCAGGGAACGGCGGCTTTAGACGAGGCTGGCCTTTCTTGCCTTCGAGGCTTTCGAGCAGCGCCGTCTCTTCGCCGCAGATATAGGCGCCGGCGCCGCGATGCAGATAAACATCGTAATCGAAGCCCGAGCCGCAGGCATTCTTGCCGATCAGTCCGGCCGCGTAGGCCTCTTCGATCGCATGCTGGAGATGCTGCGCCTCCAGGTAGAACTCGCCGCGGATGTAGATGTAGCAGGCGGTCGTGCCCATCGCGAAGCCGGCGACCAGACAGCCTTCAACGAGCATATGCGGATCGAACCGCATGATCTCGCGATCCTTGCAGGTGCCGGGCTCGGATTCGTCGGCATTGACCACGAGATAGGACGGCCGACCGCCGGTATCCTTCGGCATGAACGACCATTTGAGTCCGGCCGGGAACCCGGCACCGCCGCGCCCGCGCAGCTCGGACTTCTTGATGTCGTCGATGATCGCGTCGCGACCGCGCTCGAGAATGGCCTTGGTGTTGTCCCACAGGCCGCGACGGCGCGCGCCGGCGAGCTTCCAGTCGCCGTCGCCGTAGAGATTGCGGAAAACCCGATCCTCGTCGCGCAGCATTGTCTCAGGCCTCCTGCTTCGCAATATCAAGCAGCGAGGTGCGCTCTTTCGTTTGCTCCGAACCGCGCCGACCGGTCTGCGATCCGGCTTTCGGCGTCTCGCCGTGCGCGAGCGCATCGAGCAACGCCCCGAGCTTCTCCGGCGTCAGGTCTTCGTAGAAATCGTCATTGATCTGCACCATCGGCGCGTTGCAACAGGCGCCGAGGCATTCGACCTCGGAAATGGTGAACAACCCGTCCGACGTCGGCTGCTTCAATCCAACGCCGAGTTTCTTCTCGGCCGCCTCGCGCAGCCCGTCCGATCCGCGCAGCCAGCAGGGTGTGGTGCGGCAGATCTGCACGTGGAATTTGCCGACCGGCTTCAGATTGAACATCGAATAAAACGTCGCCACTTCGTAGACGCGGATCGGCGGCATCTCGAGGATACCCGCGACATGATCCATCGCTGCGCGCGGCAACCAGCCGCCGGCCTGGCGCTGCGCAAGATCGAGCAGCGGCAACACCGCGCTCGCCTGCCGGCCTATGGGGAATTTCGCGATCCACTGACGAGCCGTCGCCTCGTTCGCCGCATCGAAGGCGAAGCTGGGCGGCTGCTCGATATGTTCGTTTACGCTATTGCTCATCGCCCACTGCTCATCGGTCTATCTCGCCGAACACAATATCCATCGAGCCCAGAATCGCCACCGTGTCGGCCAGCATGTGGCCGCGCGAACAGAAATCCATCGCCGAGAGATGCGCGAAACCCGGTGCGCGGATCTTGCAGCGATAGGGCCGGTTGGTGCCGTCGGATACGAGATACACCGCGAACTCGCCCTTCGGTGCCTCGACCGCGGCATAGACCTCGCCCGCCGGCACCCGGAACCCCTCGGTATAGAGCTTGAAGTGATGGATCAGTGCTTCCATCGAGCGCTTCATATCGTCGCGCCGCGGCGGCACGATCTTGCGGTCGTCGCTGACATAGGCGCCGCCCGGCATTTCGTTGAGGCACTGCCTGATGATACGGAGGCTCTGTCGCATCTCTTCCATGCGCACCAAATAACGATCGTAGCAATCGCCGTTCTTGCCGACCGGAATGTCGAACTTCATCTTGTCGTAGACCATGTAGGGCTGGGACTTGCGCAGGTCCCAGGCGACGCCGGCCGAGCGCAGCATCGGTCCGGTGAAACCCCAATCCATCGCGTCCTCAGGCGAGACATAGCCGATATCGACCAGCCGCTGCTTGAAGATCCGGTTTTCGGTCAGAAGGCTGTCGATATCGTCGATCACCTTCGGGAAGTTGTCCGCCCATTCGCCTATATATTCGATCAGGCCCGGCGGCAGGTCCTGGTGCACGCCGCCCGGCCGATAATAGGCCGCATGGAGCCGTGCCCCCGAAACACGCTCGTAGAACTCCATCAGGATCTCGCGCTGCTCGAAACACCAGAGAAATGGCGTGATCGCGCCGACGTCCATCGCATAGGCCGGCACGTTCAGCAGGTGGTTCAGCAGCCGCGTGATCTCGTCGAACAGCACCCGGATATATTGTCCGCGCGGCGGCACTTCGAGCCCGAGCAGCCGCTCGATCGCCAGCACGAAGGCGTGCTCTTGGCACATCGGCGATACGTAATCGAGCCGATCGAAATACGGAATCGCCTGCAGGTAGGTCTTGTATTCGATCAGCTTTTCGGTGCCACGATGCAGGAGCCCGATATGCGGATCGAGGCGCTGTACGACCTCGCCGTCCATTTCCATGACGAGACGCAGCACGCCATGCGCGGCGGGGTGCTGCGGCCCGAAATTGAGCGTGAGCGGCTTGATCTGCAGCTCGCTCATGCCGGCTTATCCGTTTTCGGTTCGCCCGCCTTCTCGTCGCCGGGGAGCAATCTGCCGTCGCCGAGCATGCCTTCCCAGGGACTCAGAAAATCGAAGCGACGGAACTCCTGCACCAGTTCGACCGGGCGATAGACGACGCGCTTCTGTTCCTCGTCGTAGCGCAGCTCGACATAGCCGGTCAGCGGGAAATCCTTGCGCTGGGGATGCCCTTCGAACCCGTAATCGGTCAGGATACGCCGAAGATCGGGATGATCGGTAAAGAAAATACCGTATAGATCCCAGGTCTCGCGCTCGAACCAGTTCGCGCCGCTGAAGACTTCGGTCACAGACGGCACCGGTTCGGTTTCGTTCGTCATAACTTTCACCCGAACGCGCTGGTTATGTTTGAGGCTCAGCAGATTGTAGACGACGTCGAAGCGTTCGTCGCGGTCGGGAAAATCGACCCCGCATACGTCCATGAGCTGCTTGAACAGGCAGTTGCTGTCGTCGCGCAGAAACGTCAGCACCTTGACAATCGCCGGCCGTCCGACATGCACGATAAGCTGGTCGCAAACGATCTCGGTGCCGCGCACTTCATTGCTGAGCGCACCGGCAATGTACTCGCCGAGTTCCTGTAACGCCTCGTTCGCCAAGCTATCGACCTCTGTTCAACGTGCAATCGTGCCGGTGCGGCGGATTTTCTTCTGCAGCTGCAGAATGCCGTAAACCAGCGCTTCCGCGGTCGGCGGACAGCCGGGAACATAGATATCGACCGGAACGATCCGATCGCAGCCTCGCACCACGGAATAGGAGTAGTGATAGTAGCCACCGCCATTAGCGCAGGAGCCCATCGAAATCACCCAGCGTGGCTCGGCCATCTGGTCGTAAACCTTGCGCAGTGCCGGCGCCATCTTGTTGCACAGCGTGCCGGCAACGATCATCACATCGGACTGGCGCGGACTGCCGCGCGGCACCACGCCGAACCGGTCGAGATCGTAGCGCGCCATGTAGGCGTGCATCATTTCGACCGCACAGCAGGCGAGCCCGAACGTCATCGGCCAGAGCGAGCCGGTCCGTGCCCAGTTCACCAGCTTGTCCATCTGGGCAACGACAAACCCTTTGTCCGACAGTTCGTGGGCGACGGCCTGGGCAACCTGGTCGCGTGATGAATTCGCAATATTGGCGGTCACTCCCATTCGAGCGCTCCCTTGCGCCATTCATAGGCGAAGCCGACGGTCAGGATCCCGAGAAAAATCATCATCGACCAGAAACCGAACACACCGATCTCACCGAGCGATATCGCCCAGGGAAAAAGAAATGCAACCTCGAGATCGAAAATGATGAACAACAGGCTGACCAGGTAGAAGCGGACGTCGAAGCGGCCGCGCGCATCGTCGAATGCGTCGAATCCGCACTCGTACGGCGACAGTTTCTGGGGGTCGGGATTCTGCTTCACCACCAGGAGCGAGGCGATCACGGCCGCAGCCGCGATTCCTACCGCGATTCCCAGAAAGATCAGGATCGGCAGATATTCCCGGAGCAGGGTTTCCATTCGGGACAAATCCTCGCGCGATTGCCGCGCCCGTAACTGCGTGCCGTGGGCCCGGATTCGAGCGCGCACACTATAGTGACGTGATGCCGCGGACGAAAGGGGCAATGCCCGAAAACGCGCCGTCGCCGGCGCAAGACCGACGCCGAAACCGGCGATGCAGCGACCCGAAACGTTCTCTGGATGTCTTGTTGGATCGCGACCCGGTATCGCGGATCGGCACGAGAGAAATGGCGCGAGCGACGGGACTTGAACCCGCGGCCTCCGGCGTGACAGGCC
>JBBDWW010000189.1:0-5140 GCA_040902645.1 Dongiaceae bacterium
GATGCGCCGGGTAGTAATCGAGCTTGTCGCCGATGCCCACCTTGGCGAGCAGATGGCGCGCATACTCGATCGCCTCGGCCTTGGATTTTTTTAACACATGGACCGGCGCCTCGATGACATTTTCGAGCACCGTCATATGCGACCAGAGATTGAAGCTCTGGAACACCATGCCGAGCCGGGTACGGATACGGTCGACCTGTTTCTGGTCTTCGGGAACGGCATGGCCGTTGCGCGTCGGCTTCATGCGGATCAGCTCGCCCGAGACGAACACTTTCCCGGAATCCGGCGTCTCGAGCAGGTTGATGCAACGCAGCAGCGTGCTCTTGCCGGAGCCGCTGGCGCCGATCATCGCGAGCACATCGCCGACTTGTGCCGTTACCGAAACGCCCTTCAGAACTTCAAGATCGCCGAAGCGCTTGTGCAAATCATCGACGACGAGGGCGGGTGTTGAATCACCCATTCGACCTCTCCGCTCGTTCAGCACTCCCTGTGCCGTGACGAGCGTAGGCGGGAAGCCGGGGACTTGCCAACCCCAAAATGGCTCACGAATGGTTGTGAGCGCGGCGCGGCGCAGCCGCGCGGCCGGTCAGTCGCCGCCGTCGAGCGCCGCCAGTTCCGCCTCGATCTTGGCCCGCTGCGGCGCATCCGCCGGTAGCAAGGTGAGCAACCGCTCCCAATGGCGGCGCGCCGCCTCTTTGTCGCCCGCGCGGGCGCGTTCCAGACCCGAGAGATAGAGACCGGTCGGGTCGTCGGGGCGCAAAGCGAGCACGCGCGCGAGCGGTTCGGCGATCGCCTCGGGCAGCGGCCCCTCGTCGTCGTCCGGTACGGTTGCAAGAAGGGCGAGCGCGTAGTCGAGTTGCAGCTCGGCATCGTCGGGTGCGAGCGAAGCGGCGCGTGCGTAAGCGGCGGCCGATTTCTCCCATTCGCCGAGCACCGACCATGAATGAGCGAGGCGGCGCCAGCCTTCGAGATCGTCGGGCTGTTCTTCGAGTCTGGCGGCGAGACCTTCGACCATCGAGAGAATGAACGCAGCCTGGTCTTCGCCTTCCGGTATCGCCGGCAGATCGGGCAATGTCTCGCGCACGGTCGCGGGATCGAGCCCGAGATTTTGCGCGATCTCGCCGATTATCGCAGCAAGCGACGCGCGCTGCGGTGCGTCGACGGGAAGACGCGCCTCGAGTTCGATCAGCGATTTCAGGGCGGCATCGGCGCGGCCGAGCTGCAATTCGCGGATCGCAAGCCAGTACGATGCCGGTACGTCGTCGGGATCGGCTGCGAGCGCGCGACGGAACGCGGTTTCGGCCGCGGGCGGCACGCGCCCGCCTTCGAGCAAGGTGAGGGCGACGCCATAGCGCGATTGCGTCAGCCGGTCGTCGGCGCCCTGCGCGATCGCCTGTTCGAGCGCGTCGACCGCCGCTTCGAGGCGGCTCAATTCGAGCAGGCGATGACCGAGCGCCGCCCACAGATCGCGCTGCGAGGGATTTTCGTCGAGCGATCCTTCGAGGGCTTCGATCTCCGCTTCGGTGATCGCGACACGTTCGGGATCGAGCGCGGGCGGCACGACATCGCCCGCGGCGGGCGGCAGATCGCGCGCGGCGAGCGGCTGGTCCCCAAGATCCGGACGACCGAGCTCGAGATAGACAAAGATCGCGAGCGCGATCGCGACGATGCCGAGCACGAGGGCGAAGCGGCGGCGCTGCGCCGACGATTGTTCGCGCCAGGATTCCGCCGCAGGCAAAGCGAGCAAGCGGCGTTCGATTTCGAGCCGCGCCGTTCGCGCGGACTCGGCATCGATGGCACCGCGCGCGAGATCGGCATCGAGCTCGGCGAGCTGATCGCGATAGACGGCAAGTTCCGGCTGCAGTGGTGCTGCCGTGCGCGGTGCGCGCCAGAGCGGACGCAGCAGCAGGCCCATGACGATCGCAGTCAGCAGAAGGATCGCAGCCCAGATCATCTCTCGGGTGTCTCCCCGCGCGACGGCCCATCGCCGGTCAGGGCCGCGAGTCTCTTTTCTTCGTCGGCGGAGAGCGGGAGAACGGCCGGTGCCGCGCGCCGGCTGCGGACATAGAAGAAGGCGACCGTGCCGCCGATCAGCAGGATCGATGCCGGGCCGAACCAGAGCGCCCAGGTGGCGGGTTTGACCGGCGGCTGCAGCAGCACGAAATCGCCGTAGCGCGCCGCCACATAATCGAATACCTGCTCGTCGCTGTCGCCCGCGAGCAGCCGCTCACGCACGACGAGCCGCAGGTCGCGCGCAAGATCGGCATTGGAATCCTCGATCGATTCGTTCTGGCAGACGAGGCAGCGCAGCTCGCGGCCGATCTCGCGCGCCCGCATCTCGAGGGTGGGATCATCCAGCATCTCGTCCGGCTCGACCGCGAAGGCGGGTGCTGCCGCGATCAGACACAGGATCAACACGAGGGCGCGGATCATTCGCGCAGTTCTGCCAGCAAAGGCAGCAATGTCGTTTCGATCGTCACTGGATCGAGCGGCCCGGCGAAGCGGAAGCGGATACGGCCCTCGCGATCGATCACATAGGTTTCCGGCACACCATAGACGCCGAAATCGATTGCCGTGCGGCTGTCGGGATCGATCGCGACCATCGCATAGGGATTGCCGAGATCGTCGAGCCAACCTGCGATGGCCGCGGGCTCGTCCTTATAGACGATACCGTAGATCGAAATTTTCTGTTCCTGCGCGAGCTGCTGCAGCAAAGGATGCTCGACGCGGCAGGGCAGACACCAGCTCGCGAAGAAATTGACCAGAACGACCTCACCGCGCAGATCGTCGCTGACGAGATCCGGCAGAGCGGGGTCGAGCGAATCGAGCGTGAAAGACGGTGCAAGACGGTCGATCAGCGCCGAAGGCACCGCGCCCGGATCGCGCGCGGGATCGAGCCCCGCAACAAAGTACGCGGCGATCACGCCGAACACAGCGAGTGGCAGGATATAAAGGAGACGGCGCATGGGATCAGCCGGCTTCGACAACGCGACGCACCGGCGATGGCGCGCCGACACGCAAACGCCGGTCGGTCAGCGAGACGAGACCGCCCGCGACCATGATCATGAGCCCGGCCCAGATCCACGGCACCAGAGGTTCGTGATAGATGCGCACGGTCCAGCCGCCTTCGCCGTTCGGATCGCCGAGCACGGCATAGAGATCGGCAAGCCCGGTGGTGCGGATCGCGGCTTCGGTCGTCGGCATGCGCTGTACGCGATAGAAGCGTTTCTCCGGCGTCAGCAAGGCGACGACGTTCTCATCATCGAGCAGGCTGATCTGCGCGCGATAGGCCCAGTAATTCGGACCCTCGACCCGCGTCACCGCATCGAGGCGATATTCATAGCCGCCGACCGCGATCGAACCGCCCGGTTCGAGGATCGCGATATGCTCTTCCTTCCAGGAAGACGAGCCGGTCATGCCGACGATCGCGATTGCCATGCCGAGATGGGCGAGCGTCATGCCGAACGTGCCGCGCGGCAATCGCACAAGGCGCATCAGCGTGTCGCGCGGTGCGATGCGGCCGAGCCCGATGCGGCCGATAAATTCAACCAGGGTCGCGCCGGCGATCCAGACCGCGAGTGCGATGCCGATCCCGGCCATGAACGGCCCGTCGCTCTTCCACCACCAGACGGCGATGCCGGCGATGAGCGCACAGACACCCGCGATCACCAGGCGCGACAGCGCGCCGGCGAGATCGCCGCGCTTCCAGGCGAGCAGCGGGCCGACGCCCATCGCCAGAAGCAGCGGCAGCATCAGCGGCACGAAGGTTGCGATATAATAAGGCGGGCCGACCGACACGGTGCCGAGGCCAAGCGCATCGAGGAACAAGGGATAGAAGGTGCCGAGAAAGACCGTGGCCGCCGCCGTCACCAGCAGCAGATTGTTCAGCAGCAGCGCGCCTTCGCGGCTGACCGGGCGAAACACGCCGCCGGGGCTGAGGCGCGGCGCCCGCCAGGCATAGAGCGCGAGCGCACCGCCGATCGCGATCACGAGCAGCAGCAGGATGAAGAGGCCGCGCGTCGGGTCGGTCGCAAAGGCATGGACCGAAGTGAGAATGCCCGAGCGCACCAGGAAGGTGCCGATCAGGCTCATCGCGAAGGTGAGGATCGCGAGCAGCACGGTCCAGCTCTTGAGCGCGTCGCGCCTTTCCGCGACCAGCGCCGAATGAAGCAGCGCGGTGCCGAGCAGCCAGGGCATGAACGAGGCGTTCTCGACGGGATCCCAGTACCACCAGCCGCCCCAGCCGAGTTCGTAATAGGCCCACCAGGCACCGAGCCCGATGCCAGCGGTCAATGCGGTCCAGGCGGCGAGCGTCCAGGGCCTCACCCAGCGCGCCCAGGCGGCATCGATGCGGCCTTCGATCAGCGCCGCAACGGCGAAGGAGAACGTCATCGAGAAGCCGACATAGCCGAGATAGAGCAGCGGCGGGTGGAAAGCGAGACCGGGATCCTGCAGCAGCGGATTGAGATCGCCGCCGCTTACCGGCGCCGGATCGAAGCGCGCGAAGGGGTTCGATGCGAACAGAGTGAACAGGAGAAAACCGGAGGCGATCATCGCCTGCACCGAGAGCACGCGCGCCTTCAACGTCGCCGGCAGATTGCGTCCGAACAAGGCGACCGCCGCACCGAAGATCGCGAGCATCAGCACCCAGAGGACCAGCGAGCCCTCGTGATTGCCCCAGACGCCGGCGATCTTGTAGAGCAGCGGCTTCAGTACATGCGAATTGTCGGCGACATTCGCGACCGAAAAATCCGAGACGATATAGGCGCGCATCAGCGCCAGGAACGCGACGAGAATGAGCGCGAGCAGCAGCAGCGACGCCGGCACCGCAACACCCATCCAGGCCGGCTCGCGCCGCGCGGCACCGACCAGCGGCACACTCGCCTGCACGAGCGCAACGAGCAACGCGAGCACCAGCGCGTAATGGCCGAGTTCGACGATCACTTCTGGGTTTCCTCTTCGCCCTGCCAGTAGCCGGATTCGCGGATCGCATCGGCGACTTCGGGCGGCATGTAATTCTCGTCGTGTTTCGCGAGCACCTCGCGCGCCGTCACCAGCCCGTCTTCGCCGAGCCAGCCTTCGACGACGACGCCCTGCCCTTCGCTGAAGAGATCGGGCAGCACGCCCTCATAGACGACCG
>JBBDWW010000190.1:0-5091 GCA_040902645.1 Dongiaceae bacterium
AAGGCGGGGCCGTTGCTTGACGCCCTTTCCGCTGCTCCCTGTAATGCGGCGCGGCCCGCAGCGCCGCGACTCGAGGGCCTGGGGAGGATCGGAGTCGCAACCGCGCAACGCCGCTACAAGGGGGGTGGCATGCTCGACAAGTATTTCCAGCTCACCGAGCTCGGGACCGATGTGCGCCGCGAGATTCTCGCCGGCGTCACGACCTTTCTCACCATGGCTTACATCATCTTCGTGAACCCGGACATCCTGTCCGCCTCGGGGATGGATTTCGGCGCCGTGTTCGTCGCGACCTGCCTCGCCGCCGCCTTCGGCAGCGCCTTCATGGGTCTCTATGCGAACTATCCGATCGCGCTGGCGCCGGGCATGGGACTCAACGCCTATTTCACCTACGGCGTGGTGCTCGGCATGGGCTTCACTTGGGAGGTGGCGCTCGGTGCCGTGTTCATCTCAGGCATCCTGTTCCTGATCCTGTCGGTGACGCCAATTCGCGAATACATCGTCAACAGCATCCCGAAGAGCCTGAAGATGGCGATCTCGGCGGGCATCGGCCTCTTCCTCGGGATCATCGGCCTGCAGGCTGCGGGCATCGTCGTCGACCATCCGGTCACATTGGTGACGCTGGGCGATCTGACGACCTGGCCGGTGATCCTCGCGACCGTTGGGCTGGTGCTGATGGCAGCGCTCGATGCGTGGAAGGTACCCGGCGCGATCATCATCTCGATCCTCGCGGTGACGGCCGTCGGGCTCGTGATCGGCATCGCCGACTGGACCGGCAGCGTCGTCGCGATGCCGCCGAGCATCGGCCCGACGTTCCTTGCCATGGATCTCGGCGGAGCACTCCAGGTCGGGGTGGTGACGATCGTATTCACCTTCCTGTTCGTCGATTTCTTCGACAATACGGGCACGCTGATCGGCGTCGCGCATCGCGCCGGCTTGCTCGGGCCCGATGGCAAGCTGCCGCGGCTGCGCCGGGCGCTCATCGTCGACAGTACGTCGGCGATGGCGGGCGCCGCGCTCGGCACCTCGACCACAACCAGCTACATCGAAAGCGCGGCCGGTGTCAGGGCCGGCGGCCGCAGCGGCCTGACCGCCGTCGTGGTTGCGATTCTGTTCCTGCTGGCCCTCTTCTTCGCGCCGCTGGCCGGGATGATCCCAGGCTATGCGACGGCGCCCGCTCTCATCTATGTCGCCTGCCTGATGGCCCGCGGCATGGCCGAGTTCGACTGGGAGGATGTGACCGAGTATGTGCCGGCGGTCGTAACCGCGATCACCATGCCGCTCACCTACTCAATCGCGCACGGCATCGCGTTCGGCTTCATCACCTACACGGTCATCAAGATCCTGAGTGGCCGCTACAAGGATCTGAAGCCGGCGATCGCAATCCTCGCCGTCCTGTTCGTGATCAAGTTCGCGTTCGCCTAATCGAAGCAACCGCGCCTGGCGGGCGGGTTCAGCCCCGACGCCAGGCCAGCTTCGCCTTCAAGACCCGCTTGTAGACCGGGCAGTTCTCGTGATGCGCGCCGGGCAGATAGCCGGTGCTCATCAGGAATTCACCGACGATCTCGCCGCCGGTGAAGCGGAATGTTTTCTTGAACAATTTTACCCACTCGTCTTTGGACAGCGGATGGTGTGCGTCGAGCCAACCGGCGAAGGAGCCATGCTCCTTGCGCAGCTCGCGGACCCGTTTGGCATTGTCGATGGCCGCTTCGATCTTGAGCCGGTTGCGGATGATGCCGGCATCAGCCATCAGTCGCGCTTTGTCCCGCTCGCCGAATTTGGCGACGCGGTCGATTTCGAAGCCACGATAGGCTTCGTGGAACGCCTCGCGCTTCTTCAGGATCGTGAGCCAGCTCAAACCCGCCTGATTGATTTCGAGCACGAGACGCTCGAACAGCGCGTCGTCACCTTCGAGCGGAAAACCATACTCCTTCTCGTGATAAGGCCCGTGAAACGGATGGCCCGGTGCCGCCTCGCAATAGCCGCTCATCAGAGAACCCGCATCAGGATGAAGATCAGGACAACGTAAATCAGCGCCTTCACGAACACCATCCAGCGATCGTTGCGGCTTTTCGTGACGACAGCCGCTTCGTCGCCGACCGGCCGGTCGCCTGGCCACACCAAAGTCGGGATCACGCGCGCGACCCAACGCATGGTGCGGCCGGCGGCCGCCGGCGCCGGCTGGAACAAAGCCACGTCGCGCCGGCGCAGTACGACGATCAGCGCCATGCCCGCAACAAACCCGCCGATATGCGCCCACCAGGCGATGCTGGCTGCTTCGGAATTAACGGGACCGCGAAGCGATTGCGCCGCCTCCCAGGCCATATAGGCGTTCAACATGATATCGGCGCCGACGACCAGCGACGCTGGCGCCAGGATCGGTACGACATTGAAGGCGAGCATCAATACCCGCGCGCGCGGATGCAGCAGCAGATAGGCGCCCATCACGGCCGAGACCGCGCCGCTCGCTCCGATCATCGGGATGCGCGGATCGCCGAGGAAGGCCTGCGCCAGCGCCGCCGCGACCCCGCAGACGAAGAAGAACAGCAGATACCGAACATGCCCCATCGCATCTTCGATATTGTCGCCGAATACCCAGAGCGCGATCAGATTGCCAAGCACATGCAGCCAGCTACCATGCAGGAAGATATGCGTGACGAGCCCGGCAATACCCTGAAGCGGGCCCGGCGCGTCGAGACCGTGGATGAGCTGAAGCGGAAAGAACGCGAAGCGCGGCCAGAAAAACAGGCCAAATGTCTGCGCGAGAAACACGAGCAGGATCAGGACGACGATCGTCTGGTTGACCCAGGCGCGCCGGATATGAACCAGCGGATTGCCGTCATGCAAAACCAGCATCGCGGCGGTGCCCTTCCCCTCTGCGCCGACCGACGGGAAATATCAGGGCCCGCGGAACGACATCCAGTCCGATTGAATCAGAAAATAAATGCCGAGCCAAATCGCCACGCTAATCGCCGTGGTGATGAGACCCTTGAGCCAGAGCCGCGGATTGACCGGCGCGCTCGAGGCATGGCCCGAATCGTCCTGCCGGTCCGGCACGCGAACGCCCCAGGGCAGGACGGCGAAGATCACTACCCACCAGATGACCACGAAGACCAGGACGCCGGTAAACCAGTTCATTTCTGTTCGAGCTCGATCAGCGTGCCGCAGAAATCCTTCGGGTGCAAAAACAGCACCGGCTTGCCATGCGCGCCGATCTTCGGTTCACCGTCGCCGAGTACGCGCGCACCCTTTGCCTTGAGGCGGTCGCGCGCCGCGTGGATATCGTCGACCTCATAGCAGATATGATGAACGCCGCCGCTGGCATTGCGCTCGAGAAAATTCGCAATCGGCGAGTTGGCGCCCAAAGGATGCAACAGCTCGATCTTGGTGTTCGGCAGATCGACGAAGACGACCGTGACACCATGCTCGGGTTGGGCCAGCGGTTCGGAGACCCGCGCGCCGAGCGTATCGCGATAGAGCGCGGTCGCTGCAGCGAGGTCCGGGACCGCGATCGCCACATGATTGAGACGCCCGATCATGCTGTCTCCTCTACTTCACCCGCACGACATGAATATCGGTCATCGGCTTCTTGCCATGCGCCGCGTTGACTGCCCTGCGGACGCCGCGGCGCACCGCCTCGGCAAGGGCATCGTCGTTGCGCCGGCCGGCGCTGTCCATATCCTCGATCGCCTCGCGGATCGCATCGGTAAGCCGATCCTGTAACTGGCTTTCGCCGCTGGGGTCGACCAGGCCATGCGCCGAGATCTGCGGATCGGTCATCAGTTTGCCGGCCCGATCGACGACCAGGGTCGCAATCACCGCACCGCTGGTGGCAAGACGGGTCCGTTCGCGCATCAGGTCGCCCGACAGCGGCACCAGACTGGCGCCATCGAGCGCCAGCCGCCCCGAATGGACCTCGCCGACGATTTCGGCAGCACCCGGCGCGAGGCGCAAAATCTGGCCGTTTTCGACGACCGCCGCCTGCGGCACCTGGCATTCTTCGGCAAGCGCCGCATGGGCGCGCATATGGCGATGCTCGCCATGAACCGGTACCGCAATCTTCGGCCGGACCCATTGATACATGGTGGCGAGTTCGTCGCGGGCAGGATGGCCCGAAACATGGACAAACGCATCGCGCGTCGTGATGACATCGACGCCGAGTTTGGCGAGGTCGTCCTGCAACCGCCCGATCGAGCGCTCGTTACCCGGAATTACGCGCGAGGAAAAGATGACCGTGTCGCCCGGTTCGAGCCTCGCATGCGGATGCTGCCCGCGTGCAATCCGCGCCAGCGCCGAGCGCGGCTCGCCCTGGCTGCCGGTGCAGAGCATCAGCACGCTCTCGCGCGGCAGGAAATCGAGATCATGCTCGTCGACGAAGGGCGGCAGATTCTTGAGATAACCGGTCTCGCGCGCCGCCTCCTCCATCTTGTAGAGCGAACGGCCGACCAGTCCGGCATGGCGGTTATGCGCGGCCGCGACGACCGATGCGGTTTCGAGCCGCGCGATGTTGCTGGCGAAACAGGCAACTGCGACACGGCCCTTGCGGCCGCCGACCAGCTTCATCAGCCCTTCGCGCACCTCGGCTTCGGAGCCCGACGCGCCAGGCACCAGCGCATTGGTCGAATCGCAGACCATCGCGAGCACGCCCTCGTCGCCGAGCTTGCGCAGCGTCGCCTCATCGGTCAGAGGCCCGACCAACGGCTCCGGATCGAGCTTCCAATCGCCGGTATGGAGAACCGTGCCGAGTTTGGTACGGATCACCACGGCATTCGGTTCCGGAATCGAATGGGTCAAGGTCACCAGTTCGAGATCGAATGGCGGCAGCGAGACATGACCCGACATCGGCAGCTCGACGATCGGTACCTTGCCGTGCAGCGGCGTTTCCTTGAGCTTGCGGCGCAGCACGTTGGCCGCGAACGGCGTCGCATAGACGGTGCATTTGAGGCGCGGCCAGAGATAGGGCACAGCACCCAGATGATCCTCATGCGCATGCGTCAACACCAGCCCGACCAGGCTATCGCGCCGTTCGGCAATGAAAGTTGGATCCGGCATCATGATGTCGATGCCCGGCGTCGTGTCGTCACCGAAGGTGAC
>JBBDWW010000191.1:0-5075 GCA_040902645.1 Dongiaceae bacterium
ACGGCATCATGCGGGTGCGCAACTTCACGCAGGACGATGCGCATATCTTCTGCACGGAAGACCAGATCACGAGCGAAAGCACGTCGTTCTGCGATCTGCTGCAGCTCGTCTATCACGATCTCGGTTTCGACGAGATCGTCGTGCGTTTCGCCGACCGGCCGGCAACGCGCGCCGGTACCGATGCGATCTGGGACAAAGCGGAAGCCGCCCTCAAGCGCGCGGTCGAAGCGGCGGGTCTCACTTACGAGATGGCGCCGGGCGAAGGCGCGTTCTATGGGCCCAAGCTCGAGTTCCATCTGCGCGACGCGATCGGCCGGTCCTGGCAATGCGGGACGCTGCAGGTCGATTTCGTGATGCCAGAGCGGCTCGATGCCACCTATATCGGCGAGGATGGCCGGCGCCATCGCCCGGTCATGCTGCACCGGGCGATCATCGGGACGTTCGAGCGCTTCCTCGGCATCATGATCGAGAACTATGCCGGGCGGATGCCGTTCTGGCTGGCGCCGGTCCAGATCGTGGTCGCGACCATCACGGGCGATGCCGACGACTATGCCCGGGAGGTCTCGGCCGCCCTGAAGGCCGCCGGCCTTAGGGTCGAAACCGACCTGCGGAACGAAAAGATCAACTACAAGGTTCGCGAACACTCGCTCGCCAAGGTGCCGGTCATCGCCGTGGTCGGCAAACGCGAGGCGGAAGAGCGTAAGGTGGCATTGCGCCGCCTGGGCGGCGACAAGCAAGAAATCCTTGCGCTCGATGAGGCCCTCAATAGACTTGAGGATGAGGCCGTATCGCCCGATCGACGGACGGCCGCCTGAGGGGACTGGGGGCCTCCGCCCGTTTGCGGGTGGCCTGCCGCCTAACCTGTTTCAGCAACAATAGGAGAAGTATCCATAGCCAGACCATCTTATGCCCAAGCACCGCAGCGCGAGGGGCCGCGCATCAATCACGAAATCAATGCCCGGGAGGTAAGACTGGTAGGCGCGGACGGGGCCATGCTCGGCGTCGTACCGATCCGCGATGCAATCGCCCAGGCCGAAGATGCCGGGCTCGATCTGGTCGAGGTGTCGCCGAATGCGGCACCGCCGGTCTGCAAGATCCTCGATTTCGGCAAATTCAAATATGAAGAGCGCAAGCGCAAGCACGACGCGCGCAAGAAACAGCGCATCATCGAAGTCAAAGAGATCAAGATGCGTCCTGGTATCGACATTCACGATTACCAGGTGAAGATGCGTTCGATTCAGCGCTTCATCGAGGAAGGCGACAAGGTCAAGGTCACGATGCGATTCCGCGGCCGCGAAATGGCGCACCAGGAACTCGGTCTCAAGGTTCTCGACCGCGTTCGGGGCGACATGGAGGAAAGGGCCAAGGTCGAGCAGCTGCCGCGGCTTGAAGGGCGGCAGATGATCATGATCATGGCGCCCAAGTGATCGATGGCGCGACCGGCGGCGCGGGCGCCGATCCCTGATATGGCGGTCCCCGGTTTGACGATCCCCGACATGACAATCCCTGGCTTGGCGATCCGGTAAGCGAACCATGAGCGGCGCGCGCGAACCGGATGTTCCCAATCCATCCAACCCGGCGGACGGTGGCGCAGCGTCAAGGTATCGCGCCGCCGCCCGTGTGGTTGCGCTGCCGGAGCGCGGGCCGGCTTTGCCGGTGGGCGATCCGTCAGGCGAGGGCGACGGGGCCGGTTCGCCGGCGGCGCCGGCCGGTTTCGTCCTGCCGTCGGCGCTCTCGGTTCGGCCCTGGACGCCGCCGGTCAGCGGCGCGCTGGCGGCTATTTTCGGCGTCACCGCCCTCTTCAAAATGGCATGGATCCTGGCGCCGCTGGCGATATTGCTGGCGATTATCGCAGGATTGCGCGGCCATCACGGCTGGGCGGTGATCGGCCTCGGCACGGCGATCGTGGGGCTGGTGATTTCGCCCTGGATCTGGACCGCACTCGGTCTCGCCTGGCTCTATCAGATGTGGGGCTGAGGGGGCCTCTTCAGCTTAAACTTACTTCGACAAGATAACACGTAAAAGTCGTATTTTGTATAAAAATGCGCTCTTTATATTGACCGGACTGACTGTTCCTGATTAGTTCGTGGGAATGGAGGAGCCAATTTGGTAATCTTAGGTAACGCCGAGTCGGGTATAGCTGAAATGTCCCACCAAAAGTCACTTACCGAGTTCGCCGACGGGCTCCGTTTCAAGACGGTGCTCGCTGATCCGCCATGGCGATTTGCAAACCGCACCGGCAAGATAGCTCCTGAACACCGTCGATTGGCAAGATACGAGACGATGAACTTTGATGCGATTTGCCAATTGCCGGTATCAGATGTAACCGCCGACACAGCGCATCTGTATCTTTGGGTACCAAATGCACTGCTGCCAGAAGGTTTAGCAGTGCTTGCCGCCTGGGGCTTTAAGTACAAAGCGAACCTTGTTTGGCACAAAATTCGAAAAGACGGGGGTCCCGACGGGCGAGGTGTCGGTTTCTATTTTCGAAACGTAACGGAGGTTTTGCTTTTTGGCACCAAGGGAAAGAATGCACGTACCTTGGCCGCAGGACGGCGCCAAGTTAACTTTATGGCGTCCAGAAAGCGTGAACACTCCCGTAAGCCTGACGAGCAATACGAGATCAATCGCCGAATAATGTCTCGCATTTCGAGTTGCAATGTTGAGCCACGCGTTATGATAATCCCAACTGATATTGCGCCTTCGGCATGAAGACGCTTAAAATTCTCCAGATCCCGATCAAAAAATGGATCTTTGTTATTCCACTCAATCTCAAGTGCAGCGACCCATCCACCGAAGGTCTTCATGTGGTCAATTTCATGTGAAAGAGACATCGTTTCGGTGCCATCGATGTACTTTTTGATTTCGATATTTCGTTTTATCCACCCATGGCCCGCCAATTGCTTTCGCATCCATTGAGTCAATTTGGCCTCGCCTCCACCCCCCGCGACCAGCTCAATCACGGGAATCGAAAGTTCTGAGAGGGTCATTTCGATTTCTGTTATGGCCTGAGGCATGTCAGCTTGGAGAATTGCTGCGGCGTGGTGCAGCGGCAGCACGTCAAAGCCACGATTTGAAAGCTGCTCAAGCATTCGGCCCCCCAAGTCTAGGTTAAAGCATAATACACAAACGGACCGGCCAATATGACCCTCAGGGTCCTGAGGACGGGAGTCCGCCGGCCGTAAACGTCGGGCTCGCGATTTCGCCCTGGATCTGGACCGCACTCGGCCTCGCCTGGCTCTATCAGATGTGGGGCTGAGGGGTCGGTTTCCGGGCCCGGCCCGGCGCCCCTCCGGCTTGCCTTGGCGGCGAGCCCTCCTGTATAACCCGCGCGCCGTTTTCCAGCGGCCACTGGGCCTGATTTACGGGCATGCCCAACCGCGCGGCGTTATCCAAGAAATCCAAGGACCTCCAAAATGCCCAAGATGAAGAGCAATTCGAGCGCCAAAAAGCGCTTCTCGTTTACCGGCACCGGTAAGGTGCGCATGAATCCGGCCAACAAACGCCACGGACTCGTCAAGCGTCCGAAGCAGATGAAGCGTCAAACGCGGGGCACCAGCATCGTTGCCGATGTGGATGCACCGAATGTGAAGCGATTTCAGCTGCCCTACGGCGACAAGTTCCAGCGATAGGGGGCCCGGATCATGGCACGAGTAAAACGCGGCGTTACCACACACGCACGCCACAAGAAGATCGTCGATATGGCGGCCGGCTATCGCGGCCGCGCCGGCACGAATTTCCGCATTGCGATCGAGAAGGTCGAGAAGGGGCTGCAATATGCCTATCGCGACCGGCGCAATCGCAAGCGCGAGTTCCGCGCCTTGTGGATCCAGCGCATCAACGCAGGCGCGCGCGAGAACGGTCTCACCTATGCGAAGATGATGAACGGCCTGAAGCGCGCCGGCATCGAGATCGATCGCAAAATGCTGGCCGATCTGGCGGTGCGCGAGCCGCACGCCTTCGCAGCCCTGGTGAAGCAGGCCGAATCCGCTCTTCCGAAAGTCGATTGACCCCACTTTCGATATTGCGACGTTCGTTTCTGTCGCTGGCTCTGGCGGCGGGGTTGCTTGTTGCCGCCTGCGACAGCTACGAGGCCGATATCGAGGCGGTGCAGGCGGCGGAGTTTGGTCCGGGGCGGACCAATGCCGAATTCGCCGACGAACTCGCGGGGCCCGACGGCTCGGTCGAATGGTCGGCCGAAAAGGTCGAGGGCCGCGAAGGCACGGTCCGCGTCATCGCCGACATCGAGCGGCCCTCGAGTTCGGGGCGGGCGCATGAAATCCGCTTCGAGTATCTGCACGAGCGCGGCACCGCCCGGGTCCGGCTCGACCGCGCGCTGGTCGACGGGCGCGAGCAGAGCCTGCTGACCGGCATGCTCAATCTGCTGCTGATGCAGCTCGACTAGCGGCGATCGACGCGGTCAGCCGGCGGAAGCGGCCGATTGACCCTCTTGCGGCGGCGCTCTTATAGTCCGCCGCGATGTTTTCGGGGCCGAACGCGATGGATTTTCCGGCGGATCTGCGATTTACCGACTTCTACGCAAGGATGCGGCCCGCCTCTTTCGGGCCGTGCCCGGCTTCGTCGCACTGACGGCCGACCGGCACGGCGGAACAGAGGACCAGACGGGGGCCGATCCATGGCGATCGGCCCTTTTTCATGACACGGCCCCTTATCGTTGAACGGCAGATGCGATGACCGACCCGAAGAAAATCGACTATCCGGCGATCGAGGAAAAATGGATCGCCGCCGCCACCGGCGCGAACGATCCGCAGGCGCTGGAAACGGTGCGCGTCGACGCGCTCGGCAAGAAGGGCGAGATCAGCCAGCTCATGAAAGGGCTCGGCGGGCTCGATCCCGATCAGCGCCGCGAGGCCGGGCTGCAGCTCAATCGCGTCAAGGATGCCGTGCAGGCGGCGATCGAAACGCGCCGCAGCGCGCTCGACGAAAGCCAGCTTGAGGCGAAACTCGCGGCCGAACGCATCGACGTCACCTTGCCGGTCAGGCCGGATGTTGAAGGCAGGCTGCATCCGATCAGCCAGACCATCGACGAGATCGTCGCGATCTTCGGCGAGATG
>JBBDWW010000192.1:0-5029 GCA_040902645.1 Dongiaceae bacterium
AGGGTGCCGGCCAGCCGGCGAAGAACCCGATCCCGCCGACGATCTGGTCGTACAATGACGATATCGAGGACTATCCGTACGACCCGGCACGCGCCAAGGAGCTTTTGGCCGAAGCCGGATTCGCGGACGGTTTCACGACCGACCTCTGGGCGATGCCGGTGCAGCGTCCATACAATCCCGACGCCAAGCGCATGGCCGAATTGATCCAGGCCGACTGGGCCGCGGTCGGCGTGACCGCCGAGATCGTCTCGTACGAATGGGGCGAATATCTCGAGCGCTCGAACAACGGCGAACATCAGACTTTGCTGCTCGGCTGGACCGGCGACAATGGCGATCCGGACAACTTCCTCCACGTGCTGCTGAGCTGCGCGGCGGCGGAAGCCGGCGCCAACCGGGCCCGCTGGTGCAACGAGGAGTTCAGCGGCCTGTTGACCCAGGCGAAGCAGATCACCGATATCGACGAACGCACCAAGATCTATGAAGAGGCGCAGGTCGTCTTCAAGGAAGAGGCGCCGTGGATCACGATCGCGCATTCGATCGTGTTCATGCCGGTGCGGAACGAGGTCGAGAACTATCTGATCGATCCGTTCGGTGCGCATATCTTCTACGGCGTCGACATCGCCGAGTAAGGGCGACAGCCGGAACGTCGTTCGCTACTAAAGGACGGGGGAGCGCCGCAAGCGCTCCCCCGCTCTTATTCCGGCCACCCCCATGCTGCGCTATATCGCCACCAAACTGGGGCTTTTGATCCCGACCTTCTTCGGGGTCACGTTGCTGACGTTCAGCATGGTCCGCCTCATTCCCGGCGATCCGGTCGAACTGATGGCCGGCGAGCGCGGCATCGCGCCGGAGCGTCACGCCCAACTGCTGGCAGAGCTGGGTTTGGATAAGCCGCTTTTGCTGCAATATGTCTATTACATCGCCGACGTGCTGACCGGCGATCTCGGCAAGTCGTTCGTGACCAAGAAGCCGATCCTCGTCGAATTCTTCACGCTGTTTCCGGCAACGATCGAGCTTTCGATCTGCGCCATACTCTTTGCACTGATCCTCGGCGTTCCCGCCGGCATCATCGCCGCGGTCCGGCGCGGCCGCGTCGTCGACTATACGGTGATGGGCGTTTCCCTGACCGGCTATTCGATGCCGATCTTCTGGTGGGGCCTGCTGCTCATCATCCTGTTTTCGGTCAATCTCGGCTGGACGCCGGTCTCGGGCCGCATCTCGCTGTTGTATTTTTTCGAACCGGTTACCGGCTTCATGCTGATCGACACGCTTCTATCCGGTCAGGAGGGCGCCTTCCGCTCGGCGCTGCATCACCTCGTACTGCCGACCATCGTGCTGGGCACGATCCCCCTCGCCGTGATCGCGCGCATGACGCGCTCCGCCATGCTGGAGGTACTGAGCGAGGATTACATCCGCACCGCCCGCGCCAAGGGGCTACGGCCGTGGCGCGTCGTCGCCGTTCATGCGCTGCGCAATGCGATGGTCCCGGTCATTACCGTGATCGGGCTGCAAGTCGGCGTGCTGCTCGCCGGCGCCATCCTCACCGAAACCATCTTCTCCTGGCCGGGCGTCGGCAAATGGCTGATCGAATCGGTGCGGCGACGCGACTATGCGGCATTACAGGGCGGCATCCTGCTGATCGCCACTTTCATCATCCTCGTGAACCTGATCGTCGACCTGCTCTACGCGCTGTTCAATCCCCGCATCCGGCACGCGCGGCACTGACATGACCGACATCGCAACAGGACCCGAGATTCCGAGCGCCGAGATTCCGGGCGCCGAGCTTCCGAGCGGCGATCGGCCGATCAAGCGGCCGATCCATCCGGCGATCGAGGTCTGGCACCATTTCCGAAAGAACTGGGGCGCGGTCGGCGGGCTGGTGATCGTTGTCCTGATGATTTTCGTGGCGGTCTTCGCCGACGTGATCGCGCCGCACTCGCCGATCGAACAGTTTCGCGATGCGTTCCTGACACCGCCGGTCTGGGCCGAAGGCGGCACCAGCAAGTTTCTGCTCGGAACCGACGATGTCGGGCGCGACATGCTTTCGCGGCTGATCTACGGCGCACGCTTTTCGCTGTTTATCGGTTTCCTCGTCGTGGTGCTCAGTCTCGGCGGCGGCATCGTGCTGGGCCTGATCGCCGGTTTCTTTCCCGGCATCATCGGCGATCTCATCCTGCGTTTGATGGATATCATGCTCGCCGTACCATCGCTGCTGCTGGCGATCGTGATCGTCGCCATTCTCGGGCCCAGTCTGACCAACGCGGTGATGGCGGTCGCGATCGTCTATCTGCCGCATTTCACCCGCGTCTGCCGTGCCGCCGTGCTGACCGAGCTGACCAAGGAATATGTGACGGCCTCGCGCGTCGCGGGCGCGCGGCTGATGCGGCTCATGTTCAAGACCGTGCTGCCGAACTGCATGGCGCCGCTGATCGTGCTGGCCACGCTCAACGTCTCGTCGGCGATCCTCGATGCGGCCGCGCTCGGCTTTCTCGGTCTCGGCGCCCAGCCGCCGACCCCGGAATGGGGTTCGATGCTGGCCGATGCGCAGGAATTCGTGAAACGCGCCTGGTGGGTCGTGACCTTCCCGGGCCTCGCCGTGCTGATCACGGTGCTGGCCTTCAATCTCGCGGGCGACGGGCTGCGCGATGCCCTCGATCCGCGGCTGAAACACTAGGCCCGCGATGCCGCTGCTCGAAATCCGCAACCTGTCGGTCGAGTTCCAGACCACGCGCGGCGCTTTCCACGCGGTCGAGGGGCTCGATCTCACGCTCGATGCCGGCGAGGTGCTCGGCATCGTCGGCGAATCCGGTTCGGGCAAGAGCGTGTCGATGCTGGCGGTGATGGGGCTGATCCCCTGGCCCGGCAAGGTCCGTGCCGATCGGATGGCGTTCGACGGGCGCGATCTGCTGGCGATGAGCGCATCGGCCCGGCGCCACATCACCGGCAAGGACATCGCCATGGTGTTCCAGGAGCCGGCCACCAGCCTTAACCCGTGCTTTACCGTGGGCTTCCAGATCATGGAAGCGCTCGCGGTGCATGAGGGCGGCAATCGCGCCGAGCGGCGGCGGCGCGCGATCGAATTGCTCGAACAGGTCGGCATCCCGGCACCCGAAACCCGGCTTTCGTCATTTCCGCACCAGCTTTCCGGCGGCATGAACCAGCGCGTGATGATTGCGATGGCGATCGCCTGCAACCCGCGTCTGCTGATCGCCGACGAGCCGACGACCGCACTCGATGTCACGATCCAGGCGCAGATCCTCGATCTGCTGAGCGATCTGCAGCGCGATCGCGGCATGGCGCTGGTGCTGATCACGCACGACATGGGCGTGGTCGCCGAAACGGCGCGCGACGTGGTCGTGATGTATGCCGGACAGGAAATGGAAGGCCAGCCGACCGGCAGTTTGTTCGAAGCGCCGCGGCATCCCTACACGGCGGCATTGCTCGATGCGCTGCCCGACCGCAACCATGCCAAGGCCCGGCTTGCGACGATTCCGGGCGTGGTGCCGGGCATCGACGACCGGCCGGCGGGATGCTTGTTCCAGCCGCGCTGCCCCAAGGCCGACGATTTCTGCCGCCGGGTGCGGCCGGCTTTGACCACGGACGCGGGCCGCTCTGTGCGCTGCCATTACCCGCTGCAGCCGGGCGAGCGGCTACCATGAAATCCATCCTGCTCGAGGCGCGCGATCTTGCGCGGCACTATTCGGTTCGCACCGGCTGGTTCAGCGGCGCCAAGACGCTGAAGGCGGTCGAGAATGCGAGCTTCACGCTCGAGCCGGGCCGCACGCTCGCGGTGGTCGGCGAATCCGGCTGCGGCAAGT
Organism: Dongiaceae bacterium; assembly: GCA_040902645.1. GTDB lineage: Bacteria > Pseudomonadota > Alphaproteobacteria > Dongiales > Dongiaceae > JAWXBK01. Next base: position 3,819 of record JBBDWW010000192.1, read on the forward strand.
CGACCCTCGCGCGCATGGTCACGATGATCGAGCCACCGACGCGGGGCTCGCTCTGGATCGACGGCACCGATGTCGCCAAGGCGAGCGACGAAACCAGGCGAAAGCTGCGCCCGGTCGTGCAGATGGTGTTTCAGAACCCGTATGCGTCGCTGAACCCGCGCAAGAAAGTCGGGACGATTCTCGAGGAGCCGCTCGAGATCAACACCAAGCTGCGCGCCGCCGAACGCTCGGAGCGGGCGCGCAGCATGATGGCGCGGGTGGGGCTGCGGCCGGAGCATTACGGCCGCTATCCGCATATGTTTTCCGGCGGCCAGCGCCAGCGCATCGCGATCGCCCGAGCGCTGATGCTGCATCCGCGGATCGTCGTGGCCGACGAGCCGGTCTCGGCGCTCGACGTTTCGATCCGTGCGCAGGTTCTGAATTTGATGATGGATCTGCAGAAGGAATTCGAACTCGCCTATCTGTTCATTTCGCACGATCTCAGCGTGGTGCGTCACATCGCCGACGAGGTGATGGTGATGTATCTCGGCCGCCCGGTGGAACGCGGGGCGAAGGACCTGATCTTCGAGGATGCGCGCCATCCCTATACCCGCGCCCTGCTGGCGAGCACGCCGAAGGTTGGCGCGCGCAAACCCGGCGAAAAGCGTTTCCGCATTCACGGCGAGCTGCCCTCGCCGCTCAATCCGCCGCCCGGCTGTGCGTTCCACCGGCGCTGCCCCTATGCGACCGAGATCTGCCAGCGGGTCCAGCCCGAGTCGCGAGCGGTCGCGGGGCGGCTGGTCGAGTGTCATCACGCCGAACGGGTCGGCCAGTAGTCGCCGATTTTATTCGGGAGTAACGGGTGTCGCAGATTCAATCGCCTCGACCCCGTCTTTGCGGCATTTCTGCCACGGTAGGGTGACCGACAATCCACATTCTCCGGGGACGATCTGGCAATTCCAGTGGCGCTATGGTAGCGAAATGAGGGTGGGGCGTTCGGCGCGGGGCCCGGTTCGGGCCATGGCCGATGGGGTCTGCACCTTGAGCAAGGTCCGGGGCAAGGGACCGATTGAGGGTAGAGACGATGGCAGGGCAACGTCGTTGCTGCCGGGTCGAATGGCGGGACGAACGGCTTGCAGCCTGATGGGGGGCAATCGGTGATCGGTATGCTGGTTGGCGCGCGGGGGCGTAACGGCAAATCCTGGGTTCTGGGTATGACGGTGGCGCTTGGC
>JBBDWW010000193.1:0-5025 GCA_040902645.1 Dongiaceae bacterium
AATAGACGCAGCGGAAGTCGCAGCGGTCGGTGACCGAGACCCTGAGATAGCTGATGGCGCGGCCGAACGGATCGATCATGGACGGCAATATAGGGAGGAAACCGGCCGATTTCGCCCCCAATTCGCAAAGGGGGAAGGGCCAGGATGCCGCAGGTTCCCGGTCGATCGGGCCGGCGGGGTCGTTGAGCCGGTGATCCGGCGGCGCGATATAGTCGCCCGATGATGGTGCGCCCCGGCCATACGGGTTCGGTGATCGTCGCGACGGTTCTTGCCGGCGGGCTCGGGCGCCGCATGGGCGGCGGCGACAAATGCCTGACGCCGCTGGGCGGCCGGCCGCTGCTCGATCATGTGCTGACGCGGATCGGCCCGCAGGTCGATGCCGTCATCCTCAATGCCAATGGCGATCCCGCGCGGTTCGAGGGCTGGAATCTGCCGGTCGTGCCCGACAGCATCGAGGGGTTCGCCGGGCCTTTGGCCGGCGTGCTCGCCGGGCTCGACTGGGTCGCGGCCAACGCGCCGGAACCGCGCTGGATGGTCAGCGTGCCGGGCGATGCGCCGTTCCTGCCGGAGGATCTCGTTGCGCAACTGTTCGCGGCCCTCGAGCGCGAGCGGGCGGAAATCGTCTGTGGCGCGAGCGACGGCCGCGTTCACCCGGTCGTCGCGCTCTGGCCGGTCGCCGAACGCGCGTCGCTGCGGCGCGCGCTGACCGACGACGGCATCCGCAAGGTCGAAGACTGGATCAGGCGCTACCGGCTCGCGGTCGTCGAATTTCCGGCGACGCCGGTCGATCCATTTTTCAATGCGAACACGCCGCAGGATATCGCGGCGGCGGAGCGCGCGATCGCGATGCGCTGATCCGGGCCCTAGGATTTGGTCTCGATGCGATCCGCCTGGGTTGAGAAATCGCCGCGATAGGCATGGCTGCCGAAATGAGTGAGGCGGCTCTTCAGATCGACCCAAATCTCGCCGCCCATCGCCTTCCAGCGCCGGCAGAAGGTGTAATCCTCGGAGAGATAGGTGCCGGCCTCGCGGTCGATCGACGTGTCGAAGAACGCGTGTTGCTGTTTCGGCGCGGGCGCGCCGCCGGTGGCGAGATGCGCATGGGTGAAGGCGATCTCCGGATAATGCTTGGCCATCGCCTCGAAGACTTCACGGCGGATCAGCATGAAACCGGTCGCGGCATAATCGACCGAGGCGAAGCCGGCGCGGGCAATGACGCGCATCGTGCCGGTACTGCTGGTGCGTCCGCTTAGCACATAACCGAGCGATGCGGATTCGAGATCCTGGTCGCCGCGCAATGCTCGTTCGCGGACCTTCGCCCAGTCGATCGCCTTCAGCGGATAGATGCCGGCTACGATGTCGGCATCGCGCTCGACCAGCCGCAGGAACTCGCTGCTGTCATAACCGATATCGGCATCGATGAACATCAGATGGGTAAATCGCGGCGCGTCGAGAAATTCGGCGACGATGCGGTTGCGCGCCCGCGTCACCAGCGAATCGCCGGCGAGCATCAGGATTTCGATTCCGATATCGCGCTCGCGGCAGGTCTCCTGCAACGCGAGATAGGATCGCATATAGAAATGCGACACCGTCCCGTCATAGCAGGGCGTGCCGACCAGGATATTGATGCCTTTCTTCGCCGTCATCGGCCCATCTTCGGGGAGCGGGGGCCTGCTGGCAAATCCTGCGATACGCATCGCTCCGGGCCTCGCGCGAACGTGAATCCGGTCCTAGACTGCCGCCCGGATGAACGCCCGAGGATGAATCGTCATGTACAAGGTCTATGCGCGCGCAGGCTGGGGCTCGGTCTTCGTCGAGGTGTTGCTCACGCTGGCGGGGCAGAAATATGAGCTGATCGAGATCGACATCCGCGGCAAGCCGGACGACCGGCGCAAGCTCGCGGCGATCAATCCGATGGTCCAGTTGCCGACCATCGTGACGCCCGACGGCAGCGTCATGACCGAGAGCGGTGCCATTGCACTCTACATTGCCGAACAGGCGCCGCAGGCGAAGCTCGCGCCCCCGCCCGGCGACAAACTGCGCGCCACCTATCTGCGCTGGCAGCTGTTCGTCGTGACGAACATCTATGCGACCTTCATGATCGACGACAAACCGTCGCGCTGGGCGGATGGCGACGCGGCACAAGTCGCGATCAAGCAACGCGCCAATGAATATCGCGGCGAGCTGCTGGCGATTTTGGAACAGAACGCAGGCGCGCCCTGGTTCCTCGGCGACCGGTTCTCGACCATCGATCTCTTCATTTCGATGATGACGCGCTGGTCGCCGCGTCGCGACTGGTACAAGGCGAACAGCCCGAAGCTCTATGCGATTGCATCGTCGGTCGATGAGATGCCGGCACTTGCAGCGATCTGGGCACGGAATTTCGGGCCGGACAAGCAGTATCAGTAAGTGCGGGATAATTCACTCAGAAATAACTTCGATACATTTGATGGTGCCACAGCGAAAGTCTGCAAAATGGGGGCAAGTGCGATCAACTCTTCAGAATCTCGTTGGAGGTAACTGATGTCGATGAACTCGCTGCTAGCCGTTCTGCTTGCTGTTTCGGCAGCCTTGAATGGATATCTCATTTACGGGGAAATTGACTCAAGTATCACAGCGAGCCATCAGAGCGACGCCCTTAGATGGAGAACCGATCAACTTGATGTATTGAGTGCGCTCACGCTGAATTCCTTTAAGGATGAATCCCGAAGTTTGCTTACCGCCACTGCCGAGTTGCTTAAGCTTCCATTGACTGAGGACGGCGAGGCCGAGCTCTGGATTGGCCAAGTCTTGTTCAAATTCACAGGCGATCGTCTCGTTTCAATCGACTATTATTGAAACTGTTTCTCACTACGGCCAGTTACTATGCTGCTACCGCATGCCAAGAAGGGTCATCATGCGAATTCAGGCAATAACATCTCGTTGGCCAATAGGGGAGATGTGATCGATGGCGTTGCTCGCATCGGTGCATTCTTCATTCCATGACGGGAGTCAGTATAGAGGGGCTAAACATTTTCGAGAACGCAGTGCTCGCAAAGCTGCTCGCGGGAGATCACCCATTTTTAGCTGCGCTTCGTTCTCAAGCTGAAAAGGCTCGTCTGATTTCGCGCAACTACACTGGCGCCGGTTTCTACTGCACCTTTTCGGTGCCTCCAGATGTACCGTCACTGGCACAGTGTTTGGATTTTCAGCTGGGGGACGTGAACGCCATGATCGGCGGTTTGAAGCATGGGGCGGGATTCGTTGTTTTTGTGCGCGGGGGGCGTTTAGACACGCTGGAAGGCTATTCCTATGAAGAATCCTGGCCGGACGTTCTCGGCGACTATGAACTCAGCTATCAAAGCGAGCCGCGAGATCTTGAACTTCCCAACGTGTAAGGGGTATCGCTGCAAGTGGACTCGATCGATACCCAGATAATCCAGGCCAGGTCGGGCAGATTTTCCGAAATGTTCCTGGGCACTTGACGGATAGTCCCGCGCTCGTCGCGGGCCATGGCTGTTAGGAATCCCCGATGCGCCGGCTCGATCGTGCGGCAGGCGAAAGCCTCGCCATTTCCTGGAACGGCCGGCGCATCGAATGCCGTGTGGGCGACAGCGTGGCGGCGGCGCTCTATGCCGCCGGCATCAGACGCCTCGCGTCGTCGCGCAAGTTCCATCGGCCGATCGGCCTCTCCGGAATCTACCCGGCCGGTTCGTTGCTACGCATCGACGGCATGCCGCATCAGCGCGCCGATCGGATCGTCGTGCGCGACGGTATGGATGTGCGCGAACAGAATGTCTGGCCATCGTCACAGTTCGATCTGCTGCGGTTGATGCGCCTGTTGCCGCGCAAACCGTTCGAGGCGGGTTTCGAGCATCCGGCGTGGCTGCCGAGCGGCACGCGGCGGTTCGATCGCTGGGAAGCATTGCTGCGATATCTCGCCGGCATTGCCGATCCGCCCGATTCGAAGCGTGCGGGCGCACCGATCCCGGGCGACCTCGTCGCATTCGATGTGGCGATCGTCGGCGGCGGACCCGCGGGACGCGCAGCCGCCATCGATGAGGCGCGCGCGGGGAAATCTGTACTGCTGGTTTCGCGCGGCCACACGCCCGGTGCGGGTGCCCGCGCCATGGGTGCTGCCTTGCCCGATCTGCCGCCATCGGTTCGCATCGTTGCGGCGGCGGAAGCGTTCGGCCTCTATCGCCGCGGCACGCTGTTGGGCATCGCACCCTTCGACGGATCATCGGCGACGCTGGTCGAGGCAAACGAGATTGTGCTCGCGACCGGCCGTCGCTCCTGTCCGCCGCTGGTGCCGGGCATCGATCTGCCGGGCGTGCTGGATCTGAAAACGGCGCTGGCGGTCGCCCACGATCACGCCGTCGCGCCGGGTCATAGTGTCCTGTTGGTCGGAACCGGCGATCTCGCACCGATTGCTGCGCGTTTCGCCGCACGGGGCGTTCGGATTGTCGAGCAAGCGCCGGCGGCGTCGCTTGATCGCGTGCTCGGCTGGAACGAGGTGACCGGCGCCGTCGTCGCGGGCCGTCGCATTGCCTGCGACGCCGTCGTTCATGCGGGACCCTGGCGCAGCGATCCGTCGCTGTCGTTTCAGGCGGCTGCCGATGGCGGTTTCAGAATGCTGCCCGGTGCGCCATCGGCGCGGCTGCGCATCGTCGGTTCGGCCGCCGAAGCATCCGAGCCGATCCTTTGTCCACGACACGGACGCAGCGCGTTCGTCTGTCCCTGTATGGACGTCACGCAGGCCGAGATCGAGGCGTGCATCGCGGAGACGCAGCATGTCGAGGAACTGAAGCGCCTGACGAGTTGCGGCATGGGTCCGTGCCAGGGTTTTCCCTGCTGGGACAATCTGGCGGCGATGCTGGAACGCGCGACGGGTGCGGCGGCGACAAACTTCGGTCATCCGACATTTCGCCCGCCGCGCGCGGCACTCACTTTGGCGCAGGCGGCCGGGCTTGCCGATCTCGTCGCGCCGGAACCGGCGGCGCGCCCATGACCGGCGCGACAGAAAAAGCATCGATTGCCATCGTC
>JBBDWW010000194.1:0-310 GCA_040902645.1 Dongiaceae bacterium
TAGCATCGGAAATTCCGATACCTTACTGGTGAGGATACGGCAAATAATCTCGCTTATCCAAAGCCTTGGCTAAACGATCGGCGGCCGCCGGCCGAACCAGGGCTTTGCTTCCTCGAGCTGGGCGGCGAGCTTGAGAAGGGTCATTTCCTCGCCCGCACGGCCGGCGAACTGCAGCCCGACCGGCAGCCCGTCCGCCGTCCAATGCAGCGGCAGCGAAATCGCCGGCTGGCCGCTGATGTTGAAAACCGGCGGGAACGGCGAATAGTGCACGGTGCCGCGCGGCCCAAGCCGCAGATCCATGAAATCGGGA
>JBBDWW010000194.1:320-4992 GCA_040902645.1 Dongiaceae bacterium
GCCGCAAAACACCACGCGGCCGGCCTCGGTGAGCGAAGCGGCCGACCAGCGCCGGGGGCTCGGCCAATGTCGGAGTCAGCAGCAGGTCGTGATCGACGAAGAACCGTGCGATGCGCCGGCCGGCCGCATGCACGATGTTGATCGATCTCAGATACTCGGTGCCGGGGACTTTAAGCCCCAGCTTCCACGCATCGAGGATGCTCGGCTCCAATTCATCCGTGCGCGGCGGCCGGCCCATCGCGTCGACCTTCTGCTGGATCGACAGCGCGGTGCCGCACATTACGACCGTCGTCCAGGCGCGCATCGCCGCCATGAAATCGAACTCGGGTCGCGCCTCGACGATTTCGTGCCCAAGATCGGCACAGAGCGCCGCGGTCGCCTCGACCGCCTGTCGGCATTCGGCATGCACCGGCACGCCGAGAAAATTCGTTGTGCAGATCGCGATGCGCAACCGCTCCGGCGGCGTCCTGATGCCCTCGAGATAGGAACCTTCGAATGACGGCGCGTAATAAGGAGTGCCGAGATCGGGGCCGTGCGTCGCATCGAACGCGGCGGCTGTGTCGCGCACACTGCGACTGAGGAAACCGTCGATCGACATGCCGCCCCAGCCCTCGCCCGATGCCGGGCCATCCGGCAGGCGGCCGCGCGTGCCCTTCAGACCCACCAGTCCGCAGGAGGAAGCCGGGATGCGGATCGATCCGCCCCCGTCGCTGCCATGCGCCAGCGGAACGACGCCAGCGGCAACCGCCGCGGCACTGCCCCCGCTCGAGCCGCCAGACGTGTGCGCCGGGTTCCAGGGGTTGCGCGTCGGCGCGCCATAAACGCTCGCTTCGGTGACGGGACCGACGCCAAGCTCCGGCGACGTGGTGCGACCGAAGGCGACCAGTCCCGCCGCACGCATCCGGATCCAGATTTCGGAGTCGTAGGTCCAGTCGTAATTCGCGAAGAGCCGGGACCCGCTATTGGTCGGATAGCCGATCGCCTCGGCCCCGAGATCCTTGAGCAGGAACGGGACGCCCGTGAAGACACCCTCCGGCAAGCCGGCTGCAATCGCTTCGCGCGCCCGTTCCGGGACCAGGTGGCTAAAGGCATTGAGGGCCGGATTGACCCGCTCGGCCCGCGTCAGCGCTTCGGCAAGGAGTTCGGACGGTGAGACCTTGCGCCGGCGCACCAGATCCGCGAGGCCAAGCGCGTCAAATTTGTCGTAATCCTGGACCGTCATTCTTGATCTCCCGCCACTGTTCCAGCCTGTCAGGCCGTCCGGCTGTCTAGCCGGGCTTGCCGCCGGCCGCAAATCGAAAGATAAATATTCTCAGTTCCCTGTCGGCATCGGAAATTCCTATGCGTTACACGCTAAAGCAACTCGCCTATTTCGTGGCGACGGCCGAAGCCGGCAGCATCACCGCCGCCGCGCGTGCGCTGCATATTTCGCAGCCCTCAATTTCCGCAGCAATTGCCCAGCTCGAAAGCACGTTCGGGCTCGAACTGTTCATCCGCCACCACGCCCAGGGTCTGGGCCTGACGCCGACCGGTCAGCGTCTTCTGGCCGAAGCGCGCAGCCTGCTCGCACAGGCACGTGACTTTCATGATGGCGCGATCGAACTGGCCGAAGGTGCGGCGGGCGAGATTGATGTCGGCTGCTTCGTCACCTTCGCACCGATGGTCATCCCCGGCCTGCTGCGCGCCATGCGGCGAGAGCATCCCGAGATCCGCGTGCGGCTGCACGAGTTGCATATCGAGGGATTGCTCGAGGGGCTGCGAGAAGGCCGGTTCGATCTGGCGCTGACCTACGATCTCAACATTGGCGCCGACATGACATTCGAACCGCTGGCGGACGTGCCGCTCCATGTCATGCTTGCGGCAGACCATCCCTTTGCCGACCGCAACGCCATCGCGTTACGCGATCTGATCGACGAGCCGTTCGTGCTGCTCGCGTTGCCGGGCAGCCGCGACTATTTCCTCTCGTTGTTCTATGGGCTGAGCCTTCAGCCGCAGGTGGCACATGAAAGCCCGTCGTTTGAAATGGTGCGCGGGTTGGTGGCCAATGGCTACGGGTACTCGGTCATGCATTCGCGTCCGGTCAACGACATCGCGCTCGACGGCATGCGCCTCGTATACCGACCCGCGGCCGACGCGTTGCGGCCGACCCGGCTTGGCCTGTTGCGGCGACAGGACTTGCGCGAGCGTCGTATCGCCGGGCTCTTCGGCGCCCTTTGTCGCGCCTGGTTCGACCGGCGCGCGCCGTTCGATGGGGAACTTTAGCCGACTCGGCAGCCGAGCCCCTCATTGCCATGCGCGTCGCCGATTGTGGCGTTATGCGCGAATTCCGGGGCCGCACGCCGCCTTTGTCGCATTGACGGTTGCGCATGAGCATCGGTCGCTATTGGCATTGAGAACAAATGGATATTTCTGCGCGTGAACGGCGATATCGCCGAATCGCCGATTCGGATCTTCCGAGTCGTGAAAACCCCCTGACTTCGCTCGCTTTACAAAAATTCCGGCGCAGCGGCAGAATGTCGCGGGCCCAAAGACGGACGCCTTCATTTTCGAAGCGGCAACGCGGCATTGATTGTTGCGTCACCGTTTGTGATTGCAGAAACGCCGCCCGGGCAAAGGCCGGACGACCGGATCGGGCACATCCGGACCGGCCGCTCATCGAAGGGGGATATCATGGCAGAACAGACCGGACCGGGCGGGGTTCGTTACGAAGCCGTCGGCGCGGAATATTTCGAGAAGCGCGGCCTGAGGCGCTATGCGCGCGTCGGCTCGCTGTGGGCGCTGGGGGTTGGCGCCGTTATTTCGGGACATTTCTCGGGTTGGAATTTCGGCATCGGCGTGGGTGGCTGGGGCGGTCTCGCCTTCGCCGGAATCATTATCGGCATCATGTATGTGTGTCTGTGCTTCTGTCTGGCGGAAATGTCGCCGGCGTTGCCGCACACGGGCGCTGCCTACTCGTTCGCACGCAGCGCGATGGGACCCTGGGGCGGTTACATCACCGGCCTCGCGGAAAACATCGAGTATGTGGTGACCCCAGCCGTCATCACCTTCTTCGTCGGTGCCTATCTTGGCGGCATCTTCGAAACCGGACCCGGCTTCATGCCGGTATGGTGGGTCATAGCGTATGTCGTGTTCCTGGCGCTGAACCTGCTCGGTGTCGAACTGTCGTTCCGGGTTTCGGTCATCGTCACGGTGCTGGCGTTGCTGGTGCTGGTCGTCTTCTGGGTCAGCGCGATCCCGCATTTCGACTTCAGCCGCTGGGCCCTCAATATCGGGGTCGATGAAACCGGCGCATTGATCGAACTTCCCGAAGGCGGCGGCCCGCTCTTGCCGCTGGGCTTTGCCGGTGTGCTGGCGGCCCTGCCCTTCGCGGTCTGGCTGTTCCTCGCGATCGAGCAATTACCGCTCGCCGCCGAGGAATCGCACGATCCGAAGAAAGACATGCCGAAAGGTCTCTTGCTCGGCATCGCGACCCTCGTCTTCTCGGCAACGATGATAACGTTCCTCAACCCCGGCATTCCGGTTTCGAATGCCGACGGGACGGCAACCGGTGCCTTCCATCTCGGCACCTCGGCCGAACCGCTGCTCGATGGCTTCCGGGCCATCTACGGCGGATCGGCGGCGAAGGTTCTCGCGTTGCTGGCGGTGATCGGTCTGATCGCCAGCCTGCACACGCTGATCTACGCCATGGGGCGTCAGGTCTACTCGCTCTCGCGGGCAGGCTACTTCCCGCGGGCGCTGTCGATCACCAGCGGCACACACAAGGTGCCGCATGTGGCGCTCATCACCGGCGCGCTCGTCGGGTTCGCCTTGATGATGGCCATCTACCAGATCCTCGGTGTCGAACAGGGCGCATTCCATATTGGCGCGACCCTGCTCAACATGGCTGTGTTCGGGGCGGTGATCTCCTACGGGTTCCAAGGGCTGTCATTCATCATGCTGCGCAAGAACCTGCCGAACATTAATCGGCCATTTGTCAGCCCGCTCGGCATACCCGGGGCCGTGGTGACGATCGTGATCGCCGTGGTCACGCTGATCATGCAGCTCCGCGATCCCGTCTATCAGAACGGCGTCTACTGCGCCGCCGCATGGTATGCGGTCGGCATCCTCTATTTCGCCCTGATCGGGCGTAGACGGCTGGTGCGGTCGCCGGAAGAGGAGTTTGCGGAAACGGAACGGGCGAAGATGCGCGCCCGCTAGCGACGCTCCGACTGGTTCGGTCGGCGGGAGGGGACGGGCAACCGTCCCCTCCTTTGCGTTCCGGCCTTCCGCTGCGTCTCGGAACGACCGAAAAACCCGGCTTGCGGGCGCTTTGACACCATCCCGGAACCGGCGCAAATTCCGGCCGCCCCGGGGGAACCAAGGACATCCGAACATGCTCAACGCCGCATCGGTCCGCACGCCGGCCCAGGCGAAAAAGATCGTCGAGGAACGCAAGCTCACGCACGTCAAGGTCGGCATCATCGACATCGACGGTGTGCTGCGCAGCAAGTACATGGCGAAGGCAAAATTCTTCTCGGCACTCGAGAAGGGATTCGGTTTCTGCGACGTGGTATTCGGTTGGGATTCGAACGATCAGCTTTACGAGAACGTGAACACGACGTTCACCGGCTGGCATACCGCCTTCCCCGATGCGACCGCCTACATCGTGCCGGAGACGTGCCGCGACACTCCC
>JBBDWW010000195.1:0-4942 GCA_040902645.1 Dongiaceae bacterium
CGATGTCGACGACGAGTTCACCGGCATCGTGGTCGAACAGCTCGGCCGCCGGCGCGGCGAGCTGCACGACATGCGGCCTTCGGGTGCGGGCAAGACAAGGCTCGTGTTTCACGCGCCCTCGCGCGGGCTCATCGGCTATCACGGCGAGTTCCTGACCGACACGCGCGGCACCGGCATCATGAACAAACTGTTCCACGGCTATGCACCTTATAAGGGCGAGATCGAGGGACGGCGCAACGGCGTGCTGATCGCCAATTCCGACGGCAATGCCGTCGCCTATGCGCTCTGGTATCTGGAAGAGCGCGGCCATCTCTTCGTGTCGCCGGGCGATCCGGTCTATGAAGGCATGATCATCGGCGAGAACAGCCGCGGTCACGATCTCGAAGTGAACCCGCTCAAGACCAAGCAGCTCACCAACATCCGCACGACCTCGAAGGACGAGGCGATCCGCTTGACGCCGCCGCTGCGCATGACGCTCGAAAAGGCGATCGCGTATATCGAGGATGCCGAGCTGGTCGAAGTGACGCCGAAGGCGGTTCGCATTCGCAAACGGCTGCTCGATCCGCATGCACGCAAGCGCTCGGAGCGCCAGGCCGAGGCGGGCTGATCCTCGTCAGCCGGCTCGTGCCGCAGCACTGATACGGCGCGGCGGCCACAGCACCAGAAGACCTGCGGCGACGATCAGCACAATGCCGATCGCTATCGGCGCATCGAGCCGTTCCGAGAAGAACAGCACCCCCCACAGGCTGACGAAGGCCAGATAGCTGTAATCGAACGTGCCCACGATCGACGACGGGCCCGATTGATAGGCCTTCGCGACACCGGCAGTGATCACGACCATGACAATTCCGAATGCGGCCATGATCGCCCACTCGTTCATATCCATCGGAAGCCAGCGGCGGAGCAGGAATCCGTCCGACGATTCTGGCACCAGCAGCACCACGCCGACGGATCCGACGATCCCGGCCACGAGCAGCCCGGCATTCAAGGCAAGCGCGAGAACGAACGGGCTTTCGGTCGGGCAGCGGTTTCGCGTAATGATGGCGGCGAGCGCATAAAGCAGTGCTGCCAGCACGGGGAGCAACGCCCACAGCGAGAAGGCGTCGCCGCCGGGCCGCAGGATGACAATGACCCCGGCGAATCCGATGGCAATCCCGCTCCAACGGCGCCATCCGACGGGCTCCCCGGCAAAGGCGGCCGCAAACCCTGCGATGAAGAGCGGGATCGTGTAGAGCGCCGTGGCGGCGACGGAAAGATCTATGAGGGGGATCGCGGCGTAATAGGCGATCCACGCACCGACAATGAGCAGGGTTCGCAGCATCACCCAGGGGCGCAGGACCTGCCGAAGCACCGCCGTTCCACCCATCGCCACGATGATCGTCAGGATCGGCACGGAGAAAACCGCGCGTCCAACGCAAACCTGCCAGAGCGAAAACTCGTCCGTCAGACCTTTTATGCCCGCGTCCATGGCGGAGAGCAGCAGCATCGAGCCGACGATGAGAGCAACGGCGAGTCGGGTTCGGTCGGGTGCGGCATGCGGCAGGTTCGGATTGACGACCGCGCTCATGCCGCAATGTCTCCAGCACCGTTGAACGGGTTCAAACGGGTGAGATTGCGACCCGCGACAGGGTTGCGATGATACCAGCCGCCGCGGGGTTTGACATCCGACGGGCTCCGGCGAACCCTCGCCCGACAGGATGCGACTCGGGGGTGCGCATCGGCATACAAGGGGGCTCGATGACCAGCCAAAACGCAACCGCGCCAACACCGGACCGGATCCAGCGCTGGGTCGAAGCCGTGCGCGTCTATGGCGACCGGCGCATGCTGGTCATCCTGCTGATGGGTTTCTCGAGCGGCCTGCCTTTGCTGCTCACCCTCTCGACCCTTTCCTACTGGCTCGAAAAAGTCGGCGTCGATCTGACCACGATCGGGCTCTTCGCATTGGTCGGCGTCCCCTACAGCTTCAAGTTCGTCTGGGCGCCGCTGATCGATCAGGGGCGGATCCCGCTGCTCACGCGCTGGCTCGGGCGGCGGCGAAGCTGGGCCATGGTCAGCCAGGCGGGGCTGATCGGGGCGATCCTGTTCATGGGCTCGACCGATCCGGCAACCGATCCCTGGTGGACGGCCTTTGCGGCGTTGCTGGTCGCGTTCTTCTCGGCCTCGCAGGACATCGCGATCGACGCTTACCGGATCGAAATCCTCGACGAGCATGAGCAGGGTGCGGGTGCTGCCACCACCCAGATCGGCTATCGCATCGGCCTCATCGTCGCCGGTGCAGGCGCGATCGCGGCCTCGGACTATATAGGCTGGCCGGCGATCTTCGTCGGGCTCGCCGCGCTCACCGCGATCGGCATGATCGCCGTTCTGATCGCGCGCGAACCGAAGGCGCCGGAAAGCTGGGAGCGGATCGCGAAGGCGCCGCTCGCGGCACAACTCAAGCTTTCGGTTGTCGATCCCTTCGTCGAGTTCCTGACCCGCAAGGGCGCGCTCGTCATCCTCGCCTTCGTGCTCTTGTACAAGTTCGGCGACGCGATCGGCGGCACGATGGCCTATCCGTTTTATATCCAGATGGGTTTCACCGGCACCGAGATCGCGGCCATCTCGAAGGTGCTCGGCGTCATCATGACCTTGCTCGGCGTCGCCGCCGGCGGGCTCATGGTCGCGCGCTATGGGATATTCCGCACCCTGATCGTCGGCGGCGTGCTGCAGGCGGTAACTAATCTTCTCTATGCCTGGCTCGCCGGGCGCGGCCACGACATTACGGCCCTCACCATCACGATCGGCGCCGACAATTTCGCCGGCGGGATCGGCTCGGCCGCGTTCGTCGCCTATCTCTCGAGCCTGTGCAATGTCGCTTTTACCGGGACGCAATATGCGCTGCTGTCCTCCTTCATGGCGACCGGCCGCACGATGCTGTCATCGGGTTCGGGCTGGCTCGCCGAAACGCTCGGCTGGGCGCCGTTCTTCCTCGCGACGATGTTCCTCGCCGTGCCCGGCCTGCTGCTGATCTGGTGGCTGATGCGGCTCTATCCGACGAAGCTCAAACCGCCGGAGCCGTGATCGGCGCTCCAATGGGTGAGATTAAGTCGGGTGGAATTGAGTAGTGTTCCACGCTAGAATCTCAACCATCGAGTCGCCGTAGACGGCCATTCGGCGCGAGCGGTGACCCAACAGGAGATTGTCATGACAAAGAACGACCGATATGTCGTCAAGCATGGCGATGATTGGGCAGTGAAAAAAGGCGGAGCTGAGCGGGCATCCGGTGTTTTCGATACACAGCATGCTGCCGAGAAATTTGCCAAAACAGTTGTCGAGAATCTCGGCGGTGGCGAAGTCAGAATCCAGAATCAAAAAGGTCGCTGGCGTGACTCGGACACCGTGCCCCATGGCAATGATCCAAATCCACCAAAGGATCGAAAATAGCGAATTGCGATCTTTAAGAGCGCGGCAGTTTAGGGGTGCCGCGCTCTTTTACTTCTAGACTCGCTATAGGGCCTACGGTTCCGCCGCGCGGTCGACGGCGCATCGTCCATATCTGCTTAGCAGCGAGGTGGGTAAACTATCGCCAGCAGCTGGACTGATGATCGCCAACTACAATTGTGTCAGTAGGTTTACGTAAGAGAGCGGCATTATGACTGCGGAATGGGCGTCGGTCTTAGTTGGTCTCTTGGAAGTCGGCGCAATTGTTGGCCTGGGCTTGCTTGGTCGGCATACATTCAAGAAATGGCGTGAGGAGAAAATATTTTCACGACAGGCCGAACTCGCTGAACACGCATTAGCATTGACGTACCAAGCGATTGAAGTTTTTAACGACGTCAGGAATCCTTGGGGGCACGCTGGCGAGGGTGAGTCCCGTGCGGGGAGGGAAGCTGAGCTGGAAGAAGTAAGAAGAATAAAGGATAACTTATTTACACCGATCGAGCGGCTGAACAGTCACTCAGAATACTTCAAGAAGGTAATTGACCTGCGTCCAAGTTTCATGGCGGTCTTCGGGAAGGATAAGTGCAATCCACTGGACGAAATACTCAAAGTTAGATTTGAAATTAGTCATTTGGCTGGTTTACTGTTGAGCCGTGCCGAAGATGATTTGCACCTGCGAGGTCAGCCAAGAGATGAACATTCGATTAACTTGCGAAAGGAATTCGAAGAGTTGCGCTGGAAGGGTCTCGCGAAAGAAGATGCGGTTGATAAGCGCCTTAACGGTGCTCAAGTAGATATGGAAAAATACGTATCGCCGCTCCTGCGATCGCGGTTCCGAGTAGACTAGTAACCTCGCCTCACTCAACAACGCTAAAAGTGAGGTCGTGATCCGTCGAGCCGCTAATGCCATCTAAAGCTCCGCTGCCGACCGATCGAGTGCGTAACCGGCCGAACGCACGGTGCGGATCAGATCCGCTTCCTCGTCGATATTGAGCGCCTTGCGCAGGCGCCGGATATGCACGTCGACGGTGCGCGGCTCGACATAGACATCCTGCCCCCAGACCTGATCGAGCAACTGCTCGCGGCTGAAGACGCGGCCCTGATGCTCGAGCAAATGGCGCAGCAGGCGGAACTCGGTCGGGCCGAGATGCACGTCGCGGCCGTTGCGCTTGACGCGATGGGCCGCGAGATCCATCACCAGATCCTGGTAGGTCAGCGTCTCGGTTTCGAGCGACGGGCGGGCGCGGCGCATCACGGCGCGCGCGCGCGCGATCAGCTCCGAGGGCGAGAACGGCTTGGTCACGTAATCGTCGGCACCGCTGTCGAGGCCGCGCAATTTATCGCCTTCCTCGCCGCGGGCGGTCAGCATGATAATCGGCACGCTGCGCGTATCCGGAAGCCGGCGCAGTTGCCGGCAGACCTCGATGCCGGAAATCAACGGCAGCATCCAGTCGAGCAGCACGAGATCGGGCTTGCGCTCGCGCGCGAGCAGCAGCGCCTCCTCGCCGTCCTTCGCCTCGAT
>JBBDWW010000196.1:0-3731 GCA_040902645.1 Dongiaceae bacterium
GACGATCGCGACCTTGTGCCCCGACGGCACGGTGAAACTGACATCCTTCAGGATCGGGCGGCGCGGATCGTAACCGAAATCGACATGCTCGAACCGAATCTCGCCCGCACCCACCGCAAGCGCCACAGCGCCCGGTTGGTCCTGCACCTCGGGCGGTACGTCGAGCAGCTTGAACATCGCCTCCATGTCGATCAGCGCCTGCCGGATTTCCCGATAGACCATGCCGAGCAGGTTCAGCGGCATGTAGAGCTGGATCAGATAGGCGTTAACCAGCACGAAATCGCCGACCGTCATCGTACCGTTGTGGATGCCGGCGGCCGCCATCGTCATCATGCCAGTCACGCCAATCGCGATGATGATCGCCTGGCCGATATTGAGCGCCGAGAGCGAGGTGCGGTTGCTGACCGCGGCGCGCTCATAGACCGAGAAGGCACCGTCGTAGCGGCGTGCCTCATGCTCCTCGTTGCCGAAATACTTGACCGTCTCGTAGTTCAGCAGCGAGTCGACCGCCTTGGTGTTCGCATCGCCGTCGGCATCGTTCATGACCCGACGGATCTTGAGCCGCCAACGCGTCACCACAAAAGTATGCACGACATAGATCGCGACCGTGCCGAACGTCACCAGCGCGAACCAGAAATCGTAGAAGCTCCAGAGCAGCCCGCAGACCAGCAATATCTCGATGATCGTCGGCAGCACGTTGAACACGACGAAGAGCAGCAGGAACTCGATGCCCTTCACGCCGCGATCGACGATGCGGGAGAGCCCGCCGGTCTGCCGCTCGAGATGGAAGCGCAACGACAAAGCGTGCAGATGGCGGAAGGTGATGGTCGCCACCTGGCGCACGGCACGCTGCACGACCTTGGCGAAGATGCCGTCGCGTAATTCATTGAAGCCTTGGGAAACCACGCGCGCGAGGCCGTAGGCGAGCAGCAGGCCGATCGGCACCACGATCGCGAGATCGGCCGGGCCGGCGGTCAGCGCATCGACCAGCTTCTTGAAGAGGATTGGCACATAGACGGTGGCGAGCTTGGCGGCGACCAGGCAGAAGCACGCAATGACGACGCGCGCCCGGAGGCCCGGTGCGCCCTTCGGCCAGATGAAGGGCAGCAGGGTCGCCAGCGTGCGCCGCGCGTCCGAGGGCCCGCTATCCTCGCTCGCGCTGCCCATCAGATTGCGCATGGATGCGATCCGTCTGCCCCTCAGTCCTGGGCGGCGACGTTGAGCACATGCGCCTTGCGCGATTTCTTCTTCTTCGCATAGTCGCGCATGAAAAAGATGCGATGGCCGGGGTAGCGAATGCGCGCCTGCCGGATCAGGTTCATCGTCACGTCGCGCTCTTCCGAATAGACGGTGAGCAGCACGCAGCAATCGCCGGTGAGGCACTCGCTGTATTTCGGCGAATAGCCTTCGGTCAGCCAGCGGTTGGCGATGTCGGAGGTGGTCACCGCCCAGCCGATATAACCGACCGGATCGTTGCCGCGGAAGGCGATCAGATAATGGCGCCGCCGGATCTGGCCGATGATCACCGACGTCATCCGCCCGAAATTGAAATTCGAGAAAGGCGGCTTGCGCCGCAGCAGGGTGGCGGAAATGCCGAGCGCCAGCATCGGGCGGGCGAGCTGCCGGCAAACAGCCGGGCGCTTCGTCTCGCCCTTGACCGGCGCCGCCACGGGTTCGACGTCTTCCTGCGTCGAGCCGACATCCGCCTGTTCGTCGTTGATCAAATTGTCTGCTCCCTAATGGGCCGCTGTCTGGTTAGCTGCCGGGCCTACATTCCGCGAGAGCACGAGATACAGCTTGCCGACATCGGCCGTGATGAAGGTGGCGTTGAGCGTGCCATCCGGCTCGATCTCGTTGGCCTGGGTCAGAAGCTGTTCGAACCTGCTCATATATCGCGACACCAGCTCGCGGAACTTCGGATCGTTGTCAAAGCGCTGTCCGATCGCCGGCACCAGATACGAATCGCGGGTCTTGAACAGGCGGCGGGCGAAAATCGAACGGTCGCCCCTTTTATAGCCGCGCCAGACCTCTTCGGGCACGTCCGTTTCGAACAGCTGGTTAATGTCTAGCGCGAGCTTGTTCAGCTCGTCCATCATCGCTTTGACCGAATGCAGGAAACTGTCCTTGGTTGCCTTGCCGCGGGCCCGGTCCAGCGAGGCGATCTGCTTTGCGGCGATATCGGTCGCCTCGGCCAAAGCGGCGCTCTGCTCGCGAAAGCGCCGGCCCAGATCGTCGGCCTTGTCGCCCACCGCATCGACCGTCTCGGCGAGAAAACGGGCCTGGGCCTCGAACGTGCCGGCAATCTCGGTCGAGCGGCGGACCGCCTGGTCGGTCGCCGTAATGAGCCGGTCGGCCTTGGAATCGACCGCATTGCCGATCTCGGCCAGAAGCTGCGCCACCTGGTCGGCGGCACGGGTCAGGGTTTCGGCCTGCTGCGAAAGCTCCTCGCGGATCGCGACGGTGTCCGCGCGGGCGCCGGACGCGACCGCCTTGAACTGCTCCGCCTGCCCCTGTAGCCCCTCGCGCACCATCTGCACGAGTTGGCCGACCTGGCCGGAGAGTTCGCCCAGCTCATGCAGATGTTCGCGCACCACGCCCCGGACGGCGGCGGCCTGCACCGCTGCCTTCTGAGCGATCTCGACCAGCCCCTCGGCATCCTTGCGGAACATGCCCGAGATATTTTCCGATTGCGCGACGGCCGCGGTTGCCGATTGGGCGAGTTCGTCGCGCGCGCGACCGAGCGCTCGACCGAGCTCGCCGACCCGGCCCTCGCCCGATGCCACCATCTCGTCGACCTGCTGCGCGAGCTTTTTGACGGCGGCGCCGATCTGCTGCTGCGCGCGGGCGGCCCCGAAGGCGACCAGCGTCATTTTCGAGGACTGGTCCGACAGCGCGAGACCGGCGGCCTTGATGCGATCGCGGCCGGCATCGATCGCCTCGCCGATCCGCGTAATACCGGTTTCATGCGCGTCGGTCGCCGTCGTGACGCGCGCGACGATCGACCCGGCCGTCGCCTCGATCGTCTGGAAGCGCCGTTCGATCTCGCCGAGCGCGGCGCGCAACGAGGTGGCGGCAAGGTCGGCGGTTTCGCCGGCCGAGGCCGCTTCCGATTTGAGTGTCGTGCCCAGCGCTTCGGCATCGGACCGCGCCTGACGCCACGCGGCGGCCAGCGCTTCGGTTTCCGATTTCAGCGCGGCCGCAAGCTGGCTGGTTTCGGCGCGCACGGTCTCGCCGCGATCGAGCGCCGCTTCGACGATCCCGATCTGGCGCGACAATGTCTGTTGCAACGTCTCGGCTTGGGCCGCGGCCCGCGCGCCGGCAGCACCAATCCGCGCGACATAATCGTCGACGCCGTTCTGCGCCGCGGCGGCAACCTCGTCCGTCAGCGTTTCGAGCCGCTCGATCACCAGCGCGACGCGCGCATCGGCGGCGCCCGCCGCGCCGTCGAGGCTCGCCTTGCGGGCGTCGACCGCCTCGTCGAGCGCCGCATTCGCCTGTTCCATCGCCGCGACGGCGTCGCGCAGCGCCGCACTCTCGCTCGCCATCCGGTCGCCGCTCGACTGCGTGCGTTCGGTCAAGGTGGCGATCGCCTGTTCGATCGAGGCGGCCGATCCGTCGAGCGCTTCGCGCAAGCGTGTCGCCGCATCGGCCGCAGCCTCGCCCATTTTCTCGAGCCGTCCGTCGATCGAGCTCATCAGCGCCTGGCCGGCGCGATCGGTCCGTTCGACGGC
>JBBDWW010000196.1:3741-4930 GCA_040902645.1 Dongiaceae bacterium
TTCGACGGCGCGATCGACCGCCTGTTCGATCGCAGTCGATTGTTCGCCGGAACGCCCGAGCAGATGCGAGACCAGGCTCGCGACGCGCTGTTCCTGTTCGCGCAAGCCTTCGGCGAGACGATCCTGTTCGGCGGCGATGCTCTTGCGCGCGGCCTCGACCGCCTCGGACTGAATGTTCGTCGCCGCGGCGATTTCGCCGGCCGCTTCCTTGGCGACAGCGACGAGCCCCTCGCGCCAGCCCGCGGTTTCGCTGCGCAGCTTTTCGCGCTCCGCCTCGAACCCGTCGCTCGCCTCGCGCACATCGTCCATGGCTTTGGAAAACGCGGTTTCGATACCGCGCGCACCGCCGGTCAGCGTTTCGGTTGCCGATTGCAGATCGCGCCGCTGCGTGGCGAAGGCTTCCTGCATGCGATCCAGCATGGCGGCGGCCGCACTCGTCGCCGATGCCAGCGCCTCGGTCTGGTTGCGCAGCGAGGCATTGACCGCCTGGATGCGCTCGTTGGCGACGTCTTCCGGATAAGTGAGGCGGCGGATCTCTTCGCGCAGCAGCGCCGATTCGCTGCGGATCGCGCCCTCGCGCGAGAGGAAACTGAGCAGCAACCAGAGAAACGCGAGCGGCGCGAACGCGCCGATCAGCAGCGCCGCCTTCTCATGCGGCAGCATGAACGTGACATTCTCCCAGCCGATCTCGTTCGCCACATGATCGACGACCAGCCAGAGCCAGATCAGACTAGCCAATGTACCGACGCCGAGCGCGGCGGCGCGCCATGTTCCGAGCCGCATCATGAGGCGCGCTTCAGGCGGCGGCCCGTTGTCGATGCCGGATCATGTCCAGCACGTCGCCGGCGGCGCGCGGGATATTGGTGCCCGGCCCGTAGATCGCGGCGACACCGGCGCGCTTCAGCGCATCGTAATCGCGCGGCGGGATCACGCCGCCGCAGATCACCAGAACATCGTCGGCGCCGGCTCGCTTCAGCGCATCGATCAGTTGCGGCACCAGCGTGTTATGGCCGGCTGCCTGCGAGGAGACGCCGATCACATGCACGTCGTTCTCGACCGCCTGGCGCGCCGCCTCGTCGGGCGTCTGGAACAGCGGCCCGATATCGACATCGAAGCCGATATCGGCGAACGCCGTCGCGATGATCTTGGCGCCGCGATCGTGCCCGTCCTGACCGAGCTTGACGACCAG
>JBBDWW010000197.1:0-32069 GCA_040902645.1 Dongiaceae bacterium
TCGATGCGCTGAAGCGCGGCTCCGCGCGCCGCACCACCGCCGTCATTCCCTATTACGGCTATGCGCGCCAGGACCGGAAATCGGGCCCGCGCACGCCGATCTCGGCGAAACTCGTCGCCAACCTCATCACCATCGCCGGCGCCGATCGCGTTCTCACTCTCGATCTCCATGCCGGACAGATCCAGGGCTTCTTCGACATCCCGACCGACAACCTCTATGGCGCACCGGTCCTCACCAACGACATCGAAAAGAAATACGGTCGCGGCGGCGATCTGGTGATCGTGTCGCCCGACGTGGGTGGCGTGGTGCGTGCGCGCGCCGTCGCGCGCCGGCTCGATGCCGATCTCGCGATCATCGACAAACGACGCGAGCGCGCCGGCGTCTCCGAAGTGATGAACATCATCGGCGACATCTCGGGGCGGCGCTGCATCCTGGTCGACGACATCGTCGATTCGGCGGGCACGCTCTGCAACGCCGCGGTCGCGCTGAAAGAGGCCGGTGCCGCGTCGGTGAGCGCCTATGTAACCCATGGCGTGCTCTCGGGCGGGGCGGTTGCCCGCGTCTCGGCCTCGCCGCTCGAGGAGCTGGTCATTACCGACAGCATCACCGGCACCGAGGCGGTCCGGGTCTCGCAAAATGTCCGGCAGTTGACAATTGCCCCCCTGATGGCGGAAGCCATGCGCCGCATCAGCGAGGAGCGCTCGGTCTCGAGCCTGTTCGATTGAGGAAATTATCAAGGAATTTCCGGTGCTTGTCGCTTCTGGCGGCGGGCCCGGTGGGAGGGCGTGGGCACCCCTGGAGGCCCCGCCGACAGAACCCGGAGAAAAAGGAGCGAGTGCGATGACCGAGGTTCATGTGTTGAAAGTCGAGCCGAGGGAGCGGGCCGGAAAGGGGGCCGCCCGTGCCGTTCGGCGAGCGGGGAGCGTTCCCGCCGTGGTTTATGGCCTGAAGCAACCCCCTGTCCTGGTATCGGTCGAGCCGCGCGAGCTGACCCGCCAGCTGAACAAGTCGGGCTTTTTCGCCACGCTGATCGATCTCGAGATTGGCGGGAACAAGGAGCGCGTCATACCGCGCGACGTGCAGTTCGATCCGGTCAACGACCGGCCGATCCATGCCGACTTCATGCGCGTCGGCAAGGACACCAAACTTCACGTCGACGTGCCGGTGCATTTCTTCAATCACGAGGCCTCGCCCGGCATCAAGCGCGGCGGCGTGCTGAACATCGTGCGCCACGAAGTCGAGGTGATCTGTTCGCCCGAGAGTATCCCGCATTCGATCGAGGTCGACCTGGCCGGGCTGGACATGGGCGACGGCGTCCATATCAGCATGATCAAGCTGCCCGAGGGCGTGCGTCCGGCCATCGCCGATCGTGACTTCACGATCGCCACGATCGCCGCGCCGAGCGCGATCCGCATGGAGGCACAAGAAGCCGCCGAAGCCGCCGCTGCGGCCGAAGCTGCTGCCGCAGCCGCCGAAGGCGTACCGGTAACCGGCGAAGCGGCCGAGGGCGACAAGAAGGAAGACGGCGAGAAGAGCGAGAAGATCGAGAAGATCGAGAAGGGCGAGAAGAAGGACGGCAAGAACTAGCCTTCACGCGCCCGCGCAGAACCGGGGAGGTCTGCCGCCATGCGTCTTCTGGTCGGCCTCGGCAATCCCGGTTCGCGCTATACCGGCAACCGGCACAATATCGGTTTCATGGCTTTGGATGCGATCGCCCGCCGCTACGAGTTCAGCGGCGGACGGTCGCGTTTCAATTCGCTGATCGCCGAAGGCAGCATCGGCGGCGAGAAGCTGCTCGCAATCAAGCCGCAAACCTACATGAACGATTCGGGGCGCGCGCTGCAGCCGGCGCTGCAATTCTACAAGCTCGGCCCGGAAGACGTGATCGTGATCCACGACGAGATCGATTTGCCGCTTGGCCGCGTGCGCGTGAAACGCAATGGCGGGGCCGCCGGCCATAACGGCCTGCGCAGCATCGATGCGGCGATCGGCCCGGATTACTGGCGCATCCGTCTGGGTGTCGGCCATCCCGGCGCATCGGGCCGGGTGCGCGGTTTCGTGCTCGACGATTTCTCGACGGAAGAAATGCCGGAGGTCGCCCGCGTGCTCGATGCGGTGGCCGAAGCGTTTCCGCTGATGGTCGGCGGCGACCCCGACCGGTTCCGCAGCCGCGTCGACGTGACTCTCAACCCGCCGCCGCCCAAACCCGATCCGGCGAAACCCGATCCGGCGGCGAAGCGCGGCGATACCGTGTCGACATCCGACAATGACGAGGATGCGGACTAGCGGTCGGCCGTGCGCGGCTGGCTGTCGCTGCGCTGCAGGAGTTGCGCCTGCTGCACCAAGCCCTTGCGCAGAATATGGCCGGTCGGGAGCTGGTTCAGCGGCAACTGGTTGAGCAAAGCCTGGGCTTCGGCAAAGCGACCGAGCCGGCGCAGCAATTCGACGCGCAGCCCTTGCACCTGCCACCATTTTTCCTCGCCGGCCGCCAATTGATCACCGGCGATCGTGTACCAGCCCAGCGCCATTTCGAGATAGCGGACATTCTTGACCGGATCGCGTTCCTCGAGCCACGAGGCCTCAAGATAGAAATGTGCGACCACCAAGGGCGGCTCGTCGAGTCGCTCGGCGAGCCAGGCCGCGGTATTGTATTCGTTGGCATGCTGCTGCGCGCCGCGGAATTGCGAACCGGCGACCAGCTCGCGCGCGGCGGCAAGCTCCTGCTCGGTGAAATTGCGGCGATAGACAACAAACCCGCTGGTCGGACAGATCGGCAGCGGGATCGGATCGACGATTGACCCGACGCGGCGCGTATCCAGCCGTTGCGCCACCGCCTCGGCGTTGACGCCCGTTATCGCCGTGAAGATTTCGCCGTCGATCGGGCAGGTAATTTCGCCGAGAAACAGGTCGGTCGCCGCAACCGGCGTCGCTGCCAGCAACGCAGCGGACAAGGCCACGGCAAGGGACGTAGAGGGCGGGCGCAACATTCCGGTCGGTCTCGCATTCTCGATTTCGGTGACGACGATGCCGGCACCTTAACCGAGAAATGCGCCGTTGGGCGAGCCCCGTGGCACGACAGCCGCCATCGGGCCGGACGGACGGCCTATTGCGCGCTGGCGTCGCGATCCAGAATCAGCTGCCTCTGCCGGTCGAGCATGCTCCGATAGCCTTCCGGCACGGCGCCGACTTCTGTCTCCTCCAGCAGCAAGGCCGCTTCGGGGAATCGCTCGAGACGTCGATGGAGTTCGATCCGCAACAGCCGTGCGGTCCACCAGTTGTCGGACCCGGGCTCCGCCGCCCGTTCGCCGAGCACGAACCGGTCGAACGCCAGCGACAGATATTCGCGGTTAAGGGCGCGATCGCTCCCCTCCACTTCCCAGGATGCATAAAGGTACATCCAATGAGTCTCGGCCGCCTTCTGGCCCATCTGCTCGGCAAGCCAGGCGGCGATGTACCAGTCGCTGTTCGCGGCACGGAGGCTGCGGAACTCGTCGCTTTCGACGATGGCGCGCAACCGGACCAGCTCGGCATCTGAGAATTCTTCCTGATAGAGCACGAAGCCATTCGATTCGCAGACCGCGATCGGCGGCGGGCTCATCAGCGCGCCGACCGGCCGCAGATCGAGACGCTGGTCGAAGACGGTGTAGGAATTGACGACGATGCGGGTCGACGTGGTGTAATCGATCGGACAGATAAACTCTTCTTCGGAGAAAGTGAGCGCCAAGGCGGGCGAAGCGATCGACAGGCACATCGCGACGGCGAGCGGAGCGGCATGTCGGAGCGACAAGTGACGAGGACGATACATCGGCATTCCTTCCGAAAGGGCGCGGTCAACACGCGCGGCAGACCCCTCATTCGAGCGCGGCAATGCGGTCGTTCTATGGCGGAACCGGGGACTGAAACCGGGCAATATCGATGGTCGCCGGACCGCCGCCGATTGACCTTTCCCGCGCCAGCGGCTAATGCCATCCGCCCCTCCGGACGGGCGCCCTCCCACTCATCGGTTCTGGACCATCATGGGTTTCACCTGCGGCATCGTCGGCCTGCCCAATGTCGGCAAGTCCACGCTCTTCAACGCGCTGACGGAAACCGCCGCGGCGGCCGCGGAAAACTATCCGTTCTGCACGATCGAGCCGAATGTCGGCCGGGTGCCGGTGCCCGATGCGCGGCTCGACAAGATCGCTTCCATCGCCAAATCGGCCAAGGTGATCCCGACCCAGCTCGAGTTCGTCGATATCGCCGGGCTGGTGCGCGGTGCCTCGAAGGGCGAAGGGCTCGGCAACCAGTTCCTCGCTCATATCCGCGAGGTCGATGCGATCATCCATGTGCTGTGCTGCTTCGAGGGCGAGGTGACGCATGTCGAGGGATCGGTCGATCCGGTGCGCGATGCGGAAACCGTCGATACCGAATTGATGCTGGCCGATCTCGACAGCCTGGAGCGGCGCGCCGATGCGTTGGTCAAGAAAGCGCGTGGCGCCGACAAGGAAGCGAAGGCTGCCCTCCCTGTCGTCGAAAAAGTGCTGGCGGCGTTGCGCGAGGGCAAGCCGGCGCGCGCCGTCGTTCTTCCCGAAGAAGAGCGCGCGATCCTGCGCGGGCTGCAACTGCTCTCGGCCAAGCCCGTGCTCTATTGCTGCAATGTCGAGGAAACGGCGGCTGCGACCGGCAATGCGCTCTCCACACGCGTCGCCGAACGCGCCGCCGCTGAAGGCAACGAGGCGGTCGCGATTTCGGCCGCAATCGAGGCCGAAGTGGCGCAATTGCGCGACCCGACGGAGCGGCGCGAATTTCTCGAAAGCCTGGGGCTCAGCGAAACCGGTCTCGCGCGGGCGATCCGCGCCGGTTATTCGCTGCTCGATCTGCTGACGTTCTTCACCGCGGGCCCGAAGGAATCGCGCGCCTGGACGGTTCGGCGCGGTGCGAAGGCACCGGAAGCGGCCGGCGTTATCCATACCGATTTCGAACGCGGTTTCATTCGCGCCGAAACGATTTCATACGAGGATTTCGTGGCCTGTGGCGGCGAACAGGGTGCCAAGGACAAAGGTCTCATGCGCGCCGAAGGCAAGGACTATGTCGTCAAGGATGGCGACATCTTCCATTTCCGCTTCAACGTGTGAGCGGGACGATTCGGCACAGAATGATCGAAAAACTGGCATTTTCTCGGGATTGACGGGTCTTGCTTTTTCTCGTGTAATGGGCGAGTTAATGGCGCGCTCTACAATCCTTCAATAAGGGCGCCTCGACGCTAGGAAAGGCGGGAAGACCTAGCCGTGAAAACGATAAAGCCAATTCATCCGTTCCCCGCTCGGATGGCTCCAGAACTCGCGATAAAAAGCCTTAGTCGCCTGGATAAAGGGTCAACCGTCTTGGACCCGATGATGGGTTCGGGAACGGTAGTTCGCCATGCCGCTGAGCAAGGTCACCAAGCTTATGGGTTCGACCTCGACCCACTGGCCGTTCTCATCTCAAGAGTTTGGTCATCACAAGTTGACGATGCCTTGGTGAATGAAGCCGCAGAGGAAGTGCTCGAACACGCCAAGTCTCTGCAAATGCGGTCGATATCCATTCCGGCAATCGACGATGACCACGAGACAAAAGCGTTCGTAGACTATTGGTTCGCTAAACAGCAGCGCTCACAACTTCGCCGAATCGCCTTTGCTATAGCTTCGTACCCTCGGCCTTACATGCGCAGTTCGCGCCTGAGAGCATTGGATGTTCTCAAGGTTGCACTTAGCCGCATCATAATCACGAAAGACCGGGGCGCGTCTCTTGCACGCGATGTATCTCATAGCAGGCCGCATAGAGTGATGGATGATTCTGAATTTGATGTTTTCGAAGCGTATTCTCACTCTTTAGAAATAGTTAGAAAACGTCTTTTAGAGCAGCCGCCGGTTAAGGACGCAGCGATCACCCTGGGTGATGCTCGAAGCCTATCATCACAGCGAACTAGATCAGTCGACGCAGTTATAACGTCTCCGCCCTATTTGAACGCGATTGATTACATGCGGGGTCATCGTATGTCACTCGTATGGTTAGGCTACAGGCTTTCCGATCTACGACCCATTCGTTCCAGGTCGGTGGGGGCCGAACGCTACATCGATGACGATAGCGAAGACCTAGACGACATTGTGTGCGCAATGGTCGGAGACGTCGATTTGGACGATCGCATGGAGGGAATGATCCAACGCTATGCTAGCGACGCATTTAAAATCATGTGCGAGATCTCCCGTGTCCTATCGAAGAATGGTCACGTCACAATAGTCATTGGCAATTCTTGTCTAAAGAGTACTTTCATTAACAATGGGTGCGGCTACAAGCGCGCTGGCGAAGCTGCCGGCCTAGTGTTTAAACGCCAATCTACAAGGGTACTTCCACCGAATAGCCGGTATCTACCGATTGGCGAAGGCAGCGGTCAAGCACTCGAGAAGCGAATGCGTGCTGAAGTTGTACTGGAATTCGAAGGGTAGGTCAGCACTTGGAAATCGTCTATTGTTAACTCGCATCGTAACATTCGCCTATAATTCATCCAATATTTCTCTTACTCCTACCGCGACTTTTCTACTCAACGACTGCTTTGCACCGTAAACACCATACATCTCACTGCGCGACCGTGCGATGCCGATATAGAGTTGACCAGTGCTCGTGGGTTGGCCGATTTCAAGCACTCGCTGATAGGGTATGCAAGCAATTCCATCTATGCCGCAAACAAAGACCACGAAGACTTTGTATTTGCCATTTAGATACTCTAGCTCTGATAAATGCTCATCATTGAACGTGAAGCTCCACGGCGTCAGCCGCTTCGACGAGTGCTTTATGTAAAGACCGATCAGGCTATTAACAACATAGCCATTGATACGGCCATGCAAGTCGTCTACGCCAATTGATATCGGTTCCCGACTTTTTGCCACAAGCGCGCGAAGTACAACGCCGTGATACTTCTCATACTCTTTAAGCATGGTGGCGATTCTGAATAAATTGTATTGACCCGTCGAACTTATAAAACAAGCGAGCTTTTCCGCTTGCATTGGTGAAGATCTTTAAGTGATGAACCGCTTTTGGAAAATCGCGGGCCGTTTGCCCCATTAGACCCTTGTCACGAACGATAAGTTCCTTATTAACACCGGCACCATCTTTGTAGTTCTCAATAGTTCCGATCGGGTGGAGAGCAAGCGATTCGTCGCCGATATACATTGTTCGACTAATGAATTTCTGCAAATGAAACGGGAAGGCATCTGGACCGAGGCGTTTTGCTACCTTCTCCATTTTTGCTAAAGGCGAATCACTTCCGACAATGATCCGTTCAATCTCAGCTGGCAGTGCAAAAATCGGGAAGGACATCTCTCCCCGATCAAGATCTACTGTTGAGTGGTCGATACTTGAGGGAGCAACCACTGAGATCCGGCTATCTCCTAGCCATACTGGCGATCCCAAGCCACTTCGAATGGCTTCTAATGCCAGCTTATGAAATACAAATGCCCGCTGCCAATCGAGATACAAACGCTCCGGAATGGTGAGCTCGAAATGCCCCAGATAGTGTCCTCGGGCGCCAAACATACGTGCTCGCTGTATATATGTGTCTTGTTGTATTTTATGTTTGACGTCTCGAGTAAAAAACATCGAGAGTAGATTGTTAAATGTAACTCCACGAGAAACGATGTTTCCACCGACGATGATTGTAAAGAGAGCGGGAGGATTGGAGGTCGCACCTGGGTTCGCGGTTAAGTCTCGATCACTATTAAGAAGTATTATTTTGTATCTTGAGATGTTGTTTAAAATGTAAACGACAAGCTCATCGGGATGGACATCAGAGTACCGCGATTGAGCGATATCCCATATCTCTTTAACGCATCGATCAAATGACGGAGACTCTTTATCTCCCAAAGCGCCCAACAATTCGCCAACTCGCACCCAATCAGCTTTATGATCGATCTTTTTACCGCTCGTATGAACAAGAAATGTATAGTTTTCCTCTTTTTTATTAACGTAGTTGTTGAGATAAGCACTACTGACTAGAAATCCAAAAAGCGCGCGTCGCATATGCCTTGGATTGTCGCCTGCATCTGATAAGAGTGTGAGTCGATATCCCAATTCACTATCAACGGAAAAGAAAACATCTTGCCCTGTATAGAGTTGATGAGGTGGGAAATTTACCCAAAGCGTACTGTCGTTGTCGAAAGTGTTGTTGAGGTCTAAACGCGCTGGAGTTGCTGTGACTCCAATATAAATCCCTTCTCGACCTGGGAGTTTTTGGATTAACGCATTGATTCTAGTGACATCGCCTTTGTTGACCTTAGAATTTGGCGATGCAAAATCTGCTTCATCATCAATTACGACGAGACCATCTCTGTTTCCAGTTTTGCTGATTAACTTTTCTAGATCTCGAGCGTTCTTTTTACAAAAGATGATATGTTTCTGGCCATCGAGTTTAATGGAGGGATCTAGGATCTCAGAAAAATTGCGCGCACTCGGCGCCAATCCAGAAGCTGTAAACCGCCCAAGATTCTGACTTAAGAGATCAACACTGTCGTTCAACATATGTACAATGATTCGATACCCTTCATCGAGAAGCTTTGCCGTGAGGCAAATCATCATTTCAGTTTTTCCGCTTTGCGGTTCTCCGTAAATCACAAATGAATTACATTCGTTTTCATTCAGATTTTTTAACGCTCCTCGTACAGCTTCCTCGATCGAAGACACTTGGATTTCACTGTTTGTTAAACGACTGATTTGGCGATTGTATTGGTTGACAAGTGTATGGCTTGTATCGCCCTTGAATTTTTCAATACTGAATGTGCGCTTCATGGTACTTCTCAGGTTTGAGGCGTTGAGAACTTAAACCTGAATTGCATTTGTTTCTTCTGTCAATAGTGGTGCCTCTATGCGCTTGTTAAACATGGATTCTGGCTGCATCTTGCATCGGCTTAGAGTTCGAACGCGGTTTCATTCGCGCCGAAACGATTTCATACGAGGATTTCGTGGCCTGTGGCGGCGAACAGGGTGCCAAGGACAAAGGTCTCATGCGCGCCGAAGGCAAGGACTATGTCGTCAAGGATGGCGACATCTTCCATTTCCGCTTCAACGTGTGAGCGGGATCACCGCCGCTCTCGTCGTAGCGTGATGCTTGCGGACGCTACACCCCGTCGACAATGACGAAGTTGCCTTTGGAGCTTTGCAGGCGCATCGGCAGAATTTCCTGATACCGCGGTGACGCATACCATTGATCGGCGGCATCGCGCGACGGAAACTCGATGATGACCAGGCGCGGCAGCGGCCATTCGCCTTCCACGACCGTAAAATTGCCGCCGCGCACGATGAACCTCCCGCCGAATTTTTCGAGCGTCTCCGGCACTTGTGCTCGATACCGATCGAAAAGCCCCATGTCGCTGACGGTCTCGGCGAACAAGGCGTAGGCGGGCATGATGCTTGCCTCCGAAGGGATGGACGGTCGCCTGCAGATCAGGACGGCAATCGTCGATCATCCCACGATCGGTTCGCCGATCAAGTCCGGATGACGCATTGAATTCGCAGTTCGGGATACCTGAAAAAGCGACGGGCGGCGCGCCAGGGGGGAGGCGCAACCGCCCGTCTGTCGGCGGCGATCCGCCCGGGGATCCGGCGAACCTGCCGCCTTCGCCAGCGCCAGCCTTTATGCGGCCTGCGCCGGCGATAGATCCGCGAGTGCCACCTCGCCGTCGAGCACGGCGGCAACCGCGTGAACCACGGCCGCAATTCGCACCGCCGCCTGGATCTGCTCGGTCGTGAGACCGGCCTTCTTCAGCTCGCGCTCATGCGCATCGATGCACATGCCGCAACCGTTCACGGCGGAAACCGCAAGCGACCAGAGCTCGAAATCCGCCTTGTCGACGCCGGGATTGGCGATCGCATTCATGCGCAGCCGTGCCGGCAGCTTGCCGTACTCCTCGTTCGAGGCGAGATGCACGAAACGGTAATAGACATTGTTCATGCCCATCAAAGCGGCAGCGGTCTTTGCGGCCTTCGCCGCTTCGTCGGAAAGCTTCGGTCCGAACTCCGCCGCGACCGCGGCGATGACTTGCGGGTTGCGTGCGGCGATCGCCGAGGCAAGGAACGTGCCGGCCTGCTTCTGCGCATCGAGCGAAGTTTCAGCGGCGAGCGACGAGAGATTGAGCTTCAGATCTTTGGCATAGTCCGGCAACGAGGACTTCAGGGCTTCGAGCGACATGATCGGTCTCCTGGATAATCGGGCGGGAGACACCGCCGGCATCGCTGCCGGCGGCACTCCGTTTCAAAAAACAGGCGTTACGCGGCCTTGAGGACTTCTTCGCCCTTCTGCCAGTTGCACGGGCAGAGTTCGTCGGTCTGCAGCGCATCGAGCACACGCAGCACCTCGTTCGGGTTGCGCCCGACGCTGAGGTCGTTAACCGACACGAAGCGGATCACACCCTCGGGGTCGACGATGAAGGTTGCCCGCAGGCACACGCCCTCGCGCTGGTCGATGATGCCGAGCGCACTCGACAACTCGCGCTTGATGTCCGCCAGCATCGCGAACGGCAGGTCCTTCAGGTCTTCATGGCTCTGCCGCCAGGCGAGGTGAACGAACTCGCTGTCGGTCGAGGCGCCATAGACGACCGCGTCGCGATCCTGGAAATCGTCGTTCAACTTGCCGAACGCCGCGATTTCGGTCGGGCAGACAAAGGTGAAGTCCTTGGGCCAGAAGAAGAAGATCTTCCACTTGCCCTTGTCGCTGTCGTGGCTGACATCGCTGAAGGCGGTCTTCGGATCGGTGGAATTAACCGCCTTCATCGAGAATTCGGGAAACTTCTGGCCGATGGTCAACATTCTATAAGTCCCTCCTTGGGAGTCTCGGGTTGCAATCCGGATGGCGCCAGCCAAACCGAGGCCGGGCGGGAGAAGGCATCGGACGTCCCGCGTGCCACAGGTCGCCCCGGAATGGTCCCGGGGGCCGGCCGGATCGCCCTCTCTTGACCTGAGAGATAAGGAGACCCATCTAATCGAACAAATGAATGTTTTGATGTTTTCAAATCGGATTCCTCTATGAACGGTTTACCCAGTCTCCGGCAGCTCCGGTATCTGGTGGCTTTGGCCGATCACGGGCATTTCGCCCGCGCAGCCGATTCCTGCCATGTAACCCAGTCGACCTTGTCGGTCGGCATCCAGGAACTCGAGACCAAGCTTGGCGCTCCGCTGGTGGAACGGCGCGGCCGGCGCACCCTGCTCACGCCGCTCGGCGACGAGATCGCCCGCCGTGCGCGTGCGTTGCTGGCCGATGCAACCGATCTGGTGGAGACCGCACGCTCGGCGCGCGAACCGCTCACCGGCACAATCCAGCTCGGCGTGATCCCGACGGTGAGCCCCTATCTGCTGCCGCGAATCCTGCCCGAACTGCGGCGGCGCTATCCGAAGCTACGCCTCTATCTGACCGAAGATCAGAGCGACCGGATCGCCGCCGGGCTCGAGGAGGGACGGCTCGACGCGCTGCTGCTTGCCCTGCCTTACGAGTTACCCGGCGCCGAAACGATGAGTTTGTTCGACGATCCGTTCGTGTTCGCCTGTCGCGAAGATCACCCGCTGGCGAACGAAACGCTGCTGCCAGTCGAACGGCTTGCCGACGAACCGCTGCTGCTGCTGCAGGACGGGCATTGTCTGTCGGATCAGGCGATCGCCGCCTGTCGTCTCGCCGATCGGCGCGGCCGCGCACCCTTCGCGGCGACGAGCCTGCCGACCCTGATCCAGATGGTCGACAACGACCTTGGCGTCACGCTGCTGCCGCAGCTCGCGATCGATGCCGGCGCGATCGAAGGGACCGCGATCAAAGGCTGCAGCCTCGCCGGCAATCCGCCGCCCGGCCGCGAGATCGCGCTCGCATGGCGGCGCGGCAGCCCGCGCGGCGAGGAATTCAGGTTGCTCGGCGAAGCGATCGGGTCGCTGGCGCAGCCGACCGGCCGCGCTGAAATCGCGCAGAGCCGCATGGACGACAGGGTCTCGCGAGCATAAGCCGCTCAGGGCCGCGCACTAGTAACTCTAAGGAACCTACTTGCTAACTGTAACCAGATGCGCGACATGAACGCGACAGGCTGGGGACGCGGCGATCCATCGCGCTGTTGCGATCGCAACCTCTGCCCTCCGGCATGACCCGATTTGTTAACAGCCACATCACAGGACGGACCCTATGAAGCTCTATTACTCCCCCGGCGCCTGCTCGCTGTCGCCGCATATCGTGCTGCGCGAGGCGGGCTTCGATCCGACCCTCATCCCGGTCAATCTCGGGACCAAGAAGGCCGGCGACGGCAGGGATTACCTGACGATCAATTCGAAGGGCTATGTGCCGGCGCTCGAACTCGACGACGGTCAGGTGCTGACCGAGGGGCCGGCGATCGTGCAGTACGTCGCCGATCGCGTGCCGGAAAAGAATCTGGCGCCGAAGAACGGCACGATGGAGCGCTATCGTCTGCAGGAATGGCTCAATTTCATTGCGACCGAATTGCACAAGGGCTTCGGTCCGCTGTTCAACCCCGAGCTTCCGGATGCGGCGAAAGCGATCTTCACCAAGAAGCTCGGCGATCGTCTCGCCTGGGTCGACAAGCAGCTCGCCGGCAAGGATTACCTGATGGGCAAGAATTTCTCGGTGGCCGATGCCTATCTCTTCACCGTGACCGGCTGGGGCAAGTATCTCAACATCTCGATCGACCATCTGCCGAATTTGAGCGCCTTCATGGCGCGCATGGGCGCGCGCCCCGCCGTCCAGGCCGCGCTCAAGGCGGAGAAGCTGAAGGACTGACCGGTACATCCTGTCGCGCACGGCCGAGGGCCGCCTTTCGGGGCGGCCCTTTGTCATTGCGGCCCTTTGTCGTTTCGATGGGGCATCCGGCAAAGGCGCCTCCGCCCCTTTGCTTTCGACCGCCACCGCTTGTTGCGGCTAGGATGGCCTACATGAACAGCAGGCATGGCTGAGCGACAATGTTGCAGCTTTCCGAACGCGAGCGCGCGATCGCGGCCGGCGATGCGGGCGAGGCGCAGGCGATGGCAATGCGGCTGCTCGTGGGCATGGGCGAATTGCTGGGCGCGCCGCGTCTGATTCCGGTCGTCTCCGCGCATATCGACGGCGCGGTCTATCACGGCGATAGCGGCGTGTATTTCAGCGAGAAGCTGGTTGCCGGCGGCGGCACTGTCGCGGTGCCGACGACACTCAATGTCGGCGGCCTCGATCTGGTGAACCACACCGTGCGGCAGACGAAGCACGGGCACGAGATGGCGCTGCGCCTCATGCGCGCGTACGAGACGATGGGCTGCCGGCCGACCTGGACCTGCGCACCCTATCAGGCCGGCCATCGGCCCAAACTCGGCGAACAGGTTGCCTGGGGCGAAAGCAACGCGGTCGCATTCTGCAATTCCGTGCTCGGCGCCCGGACCAACCGTTACGGCGATTTCCTCGATATCTGCTGCGCGATCCTCGCTCGCGTGCCCGATTACGGACTGCATCGCGACGAAAACCGGCGCGCGCGCGTGCTGGTCGACGTGACCGCTCTGCCCGAGCGTCTGAAGGCGATGGATGTGCTCTATCCCGTGCTCGGCTATTGGTACGGCCAGGCGATCGGCAGCGCGATCGGCGTAATCGACGGCCTGCCGTCGAACATGAGCGAAGACCGGCTGAAATCGTTCGGCGCCGCCGCAGCTTCGTCCGGCGCGGTCGGGCTCTTCCATATCGCCGGCGTGACGCCCGAGGCACGCACGCTCGATGCCGCGTTCGGCGGCCACAAGCCCGAAACGATCATCACACTCGATCCCGCCGATTTGCGCGCGATCCGCGACAAGCTCTCGACCACGACGGCCGATGCGATCGACGCGGTCGCGCTCGGCAGCCCGCATTTCTCCAACGAGGAATTCGCGCAGCTCGAAGCGCTGCTCGGCGAGCGCAAGGTTGCGATTCCGTTCTTCGTGTGCACCGGCCGCGCGGTGGTGCAGCGGCTGGAGGAGGAAGGCCGTTTTGCGCGGCTGCGCGCGAGCGGTGTGACGATCGTCGCCGATACCTGCGTCGTGGTCGCGCCGATCCTGCCGGAAAAGACCGGCGTCCTGATGACCAATTCCGGCAAGTTCGCGCATTACACGCCCTCGAACACCGGCTATGGCGTGATCTATGGCAGCCTCGAGGACTGCGTCGCCTCGGCGATGACCGGGCGCGTCACGCGCGACGAACGGATCTGGTCGTGAGCAAGGCGCGCGCAACCAATCTGCGCGGCCGCGTGCAGATCGCCGGCGAAGCGGAAGGCACGGTTCTGAAGCTGCGCAAGCCGATCAGCTTCTGGGGCGGCGTCGATCAGAAGACCGGCCATATCGCCGATCCGCGCCATCCCGATCATCCGGCGAGCGTGGCCGGCACGATCCTCGTGCTGCCCGGCATGATCGGATCGTCCTCGTCGAGTTTCGTGCTGGCCGAACTGATGATGGACGGCAATGCGCCAGCAGCGCTGATTCTGCCCGAGCCTGATGCGATCCTGCCGCTCGGGGTGATGGTCGCAGCAGAAATGGGCTGGGGCTCGATCCCGGTCCTGCTGCTGCCGCTCGAGCAGCATGCGGCGCTGGAGAACGGGATGCGGGTGAAAATCGCGAAGGATGGCGCGATCGTTTCGGCCTGATTGCCTTTGCGGCCGCGCATCGGTGGGACGAAGTGCCGCGGTTGCACAGAACGACCCGGCTTCCGATGTGCGAATTTCGGCACACCACACCCTTTGATGAAGGCAAGCCCATGAGACACATTTTCAGGAAACTGGCGGGTGGTATCGCGATTGTCGCAATGCTGTCCGTCTCCGGGCTCGCGCTCGCGCAGGACGACGAACCGGCCGCCTCGCAGGATTCGATGCCGACGGTGAGCCAGGATCCGATGGCCGGCGGCTCAGGTTATTGCATGCCGGGCTGCATGGTTCCGCCCATGCCGGGACAAGGCATGATGAACCAGGGCCAGATGCCGATGACGGGCCAGGGAATGATGGGTTCCGGCATGATGAATCAGGGCCAGATGCCGATGGCGGGCCCGGAAGTGATGGGTACCGGCATGATGCACGAGGGGCAAATGCCAATGATGGGTATGGCCATGATGATGCATCACGAGCATATGGCAATGATGAGTGACGCCGCGACAATGGCGCCCGGAATGGGCCATTTCTTTGTCCGCGATCTTACAGTCGATGATGCGCGCCATATCATGGAACATCGCCTCGTCGCGTTCGGGTTGCCGAATTTGAAAGTTGAAACTGTCGAGGAAACGGATGACGGTACGATCATTGTCGATGTCGTGACAAAAGACGGCGTCCTGGTGCAGCGTCTGTCGGTCGACCGACATACCGGCCGCGCCGTTCCGATCGAATAGCCTACTGCGGCTTCACTTCGATGAACTCCAGATAGAGCCCGCTGGCATCGGCGGGACCGAGTGCGATGCCGGCGTTTCGGCCGAGCCCGAGTGCGCGCGGGGCGAAGCCGCCGGCCGCCAGTGCTGTGCGGCAGCGTCCGATATCCGCAACGCCGACGGTCATCGCAACCGCCCAGGGAAACGCGTAATCGGGCCATGGCGCCACCCGCGCATAACGGCGCGCCAGCAAATCCGGCGTTGCAAAATCGATCCAGCCGGCGCCGGTTTCGACCCG
The DNA here is from genome assembly GCA_040902645.1 of Dongiaceae bacterium. Taxonomy (GTDB): domain Bacteria; phylum Pseudomonadota; class Alphaproteobacteria; order Dongiales; family Dongiaceae; genus JAWXBK01. The sequence goes on from JBBDWW010000197.1 coordinate 15,636, forward strand.
CAGCCAACCGTCGCCCGGGCGCACGGCATGCGCCCCGAAAAGACGCCGATAGGCCGGCGCCAGCGACACCGGATCGTCGCTCGCGACTGTCATGCCGAGCAGCGCCTCGGCGCCGTTCGCATGCGCAAGCCACTCCGGTTTCCGCACGAGGTCGGGCGTTCGATGCTGACAGACAAAGGCCCTCAGATCCGGCACCGCCTCGCCGGGCAGATAGACCAGCGAGAATTCGGGCGTCACCGTCCCGTCCGGCAATTCGAGCAGGCGCTTCAGAACCTTCGGCCCGTCGGCGGCGATTCCCGCATCGCGCAACGCCCCTGCACAACGGATGGCATCGTCGCTGGCAAAGGCCAGCCCCATCAACCCCTCGCGGGTTTCGAGAAACCGGTCGAGATTGTTGGTGAACTCGGCCGCGTTCACGATACCGAGCAGCTCGACATAACCGCAATCGAGCATGATGCAGTAATTGCCGGTGCCCCAGCCGATATGGCGGCCGCGCGGGGTGAGTGTGAATCCCATCCGCGCCCACTGTTCATGTGCCGCCTCGAGGTCGCGTACGCCGACCAGCGTATGATCGATGCCGTCGATCGCTTTCATCGCGGTCATGTGCGTCAAAAACAAAGGGCCGCTCTCGCGAGCGGCCCCTTGTCATTCCGTGTGGCAATACGCAGGCTCAATGGATGTCGGCCCAGACCCGGCGTTTCACAGCATAGGCCAGTGCCGTCAGCACGATCAGGAACAGGATCACCTTGACGCCCGTGCGATGCCGCTGTTCGAGCGTGGGCTCTGCTGCCCAGGCAAGAAACTGCGTGACGTCCTCTGCCATCTGTTCGACCGTCGCCGGCGTGCCGTCGGGATACTCGACCGCATCCTCGAACAGCGGCGGCGGCATCGCGATCTGATGGCCGGTGAAATATTTGTTGTAATAAAGCCCGTCGCGCACGGTCACACCCGCCGGCGGTTCCTCGTATCCGACCAAAAGGCCGTGCAGATAGTCCGGACCGCCGATCCGCGCCTTCGCCATCAGCGACAGATCGGGCGGCAGGGCGCCGTTGTTCGAGGCACGCGCCGCATTCTCGTTCGGGAATGGCGACACGAAGCGGTCGGCCGGCGTCGCCGGACGCTCGAACATCTCGCCATTCTCGTCCGGGCCGTCGGTCACGAGATATTCGGCCGCAATCGCCTTCACTTCTTCCTCGCCAAAGCCGATGTCCATCAGATTGCGATAGGCGACGAGACGCAGCCCGTGACAGCTCGCGCAGACATTCTTGTAGACTAGAAAGCCGCGCTGCTGTGCGCCGCGATCGTAGGTGCCGAAGACGCTTTCGAACGACCAATGCATCTCGGGCAATTCGATATGCCCGGTTTCGGCTGCCTCGGCGCCGCCCGACGCCAGAATGGCCCAGCCGAAACCGGCTGCGGTCACGAGTTTCGCGAACGAGGCGCGCATCAGGCTTTCTCCATCGGCTTGGCATGTGCGCCGGTCGAGACCTGGCCGCCGCCCTTCAACACCGGTTCGCTGATCGACATCGGCAGCGGCTTCGGCCGCTCGAAGATTCCGATCAACGGCAGGATGACGAGGAAATGGAGAAAGTAATATGCCGTCGCGACGCGGCCGATCGACAGGAACGGAATGCCGTGAAAGACCGCATCGGGCGAGTTCTTGCCGACCCAGCCGAGCACGATGCAATCGAGCAGCAGGACCCAGAAGAATTGCTTGTAGATGGGGCGGAAGCGCGCGCTGCGCACGGGCGAGCGATCGAGCCAGGGCAGGAAGAACAAGAGGATGATCGAGCCGAACATCGCAATGACGCCGGCGAGCTTCGCATCGATGAACCAGATGTCCGGCACGGCGCGCAGGATCGCGTAGAACGGCAGGAAGTACCATTCCGGCACGATATGCGCCGGCGTCACCAGCGGATTTGCCTCGATGTAATTGTCCGGCTCTCCGAAAAAGTTCGGGCCGAAGAACACGAACCCGGCGAAAATCAGCAGGAACACGCCGAGCCCGAAATAATCCTTTACCGTGTAGTACGGATGGAACGGGATCGAATCCTGCGGGCCTTTGGCGTCGATGCCGATCGGGTTGTTCGAACCGAAGCGGTGCAGCGCCAGGATATGCAGAATGACCACCCCGACGAGGACAAACGGCAGCACATAATGCAGCGAGTAGAAGCGGCTCAGCGTCGGATTGTCGACCGAGTAACCGCCCCACAGCCACAGCACGATATCGTCACCGATCAGCGGCACGGCCGAAAACAGGTTGGTGATGACGGTGGCGCCCCAGAAGCTCATCTGGCCCCAAGGCAGCACATAGCCCATGAATGCGGTCGCCATCATCAGCAACAGGATGACGACACCGAGGATCCACAACAGCTCGCGCGGCGCCTTGTATGAACCGTAATAGATGCCGCGGAAGATATGGATGAACACCAGGATGAAGAACATCGAGGCGCCATTCATATGGATGTAGCGAATCAGCCAGCCATAGTTCACGTCGCGCATGATGCGCTCGACGCTGTCGAAGGCATAATCGACATGCGCCGTATAGTGCATTGCGAGGACGATGCCGGTGACGATCATCACGACCAGCACGATTCCGGAGAGCGAACCGAAATTCCACCAGTAGTTCAGGTTCTTCGGGGTCGGATACTCGTTCAGCTCATGATGCATGAAGCTGAAGACCGGCAGGCGATAATCGATCCAGCGGACGATTGGGTTCTTGAAATGCGGCTGTGCCATGGGTTGATTTCTCCTAACCGATCCGCACGAGGGTGCCCTCGAAGGCATATTCCGGCACCGTGAGATTCTCCGGTGCCGGGCCTTTGCGGATGCGCCCCGACGTATCGTAATGCGAGCCGTGGCAGGGGCAGAGCCAGCCGCCGTAATCGCCGCGCGGATCGCCCGGCTTCTGGCCGAGCGGAATGCAGCCGAGATGCGTGCAGACGCCGACCACGATCAGCCATTCCGCTTGCTGCACCCGCACCTCGTCGGGCTGCGGATCGGGCAGCTCATCGACCGGCACGTCGCGCGCTTCGGCGATCTCCTGTTCAGTGCGGCGGCGCACGAAGACTGGCTTGCCGCGCCAGGTGACGGTGATGCTCTGACCGACTTCGACCTGGGCGAGGTCGATCTCTGTGGTCGAGAGCGCCAGCGTGTCGGCGGCGGGGTTCATCTGGTCGACGAACGGCCACACGATCGAGGCGACGCCGATGGCGCCGACCGCCACGGTGGCGAGATAGAGAAAATCGCGCCGGCTGACGTCGCCGGTGTCCGGCCCGTGATTGGCCGATTCGTGATCGGCCGTCGTCGTTGCGGCGCCCGAATTCTGTGCCATGCTTGCTTTCCCGTATTGGCCCATCTGGTCCGTGCTGGACGGATCGCAGCCGGTTGGGTGACCGGCCTCCCCTGCTTATAACATCCGGCCCGAAGGGCCGGATTTGCCCCGATTGCGACAAACCGACGCAGACCGCCGGCGCTCCCGTATTGCGGCGACGGTATAGTCGAATTGCCCCGATTTGCCTAGACGGAGGCCGCCCGACCCGATGCGTCTTGCTCTCTACGAACCCGACATTCCACAGAACGCCGGCGCGATGATCCGCCTCGGCGCCTGTCTCGATGTCGGCATCGATATCGTCGAGCCCTGCGGCTTCCTGCTGGACGACCGGCGGCTGCGCCGCGCCGGCATGGATTATGTCGCAGCGGCCGACTGGCGGCGGCATGCGAGCTGGGCCGCGTTTCGGGAACAACTGCCCGGCCGGCTGTTGCTGCTGACGACAGCGGGCGACCTGCCCTACACGCGATTCGCCTTCGCTGCCGACGATACGCTGCTGGTCGGACGCGAATCGGGCGGCGTGCCCGACGACGTGCATCGCAGCGCCGATGCGCGGCTTGTCGTGCCGATGCGGCCCGGCATGCGCTCTCTCAACGTTGCGCTCGCCGCCGCGATCGTATTGGGTGAAGCGATCCGCCAGACCAGGAACGATACGGCCCGGAACGGTACACCATGAACGACATGCCATGAGCGAAACCGAAACCCGTCAGGCCCGCGCCCGGGTTTGGTTCGAAGAGCTGCGCGATCGTATCTGCGCGGCGTTCGAGGCGATCGAGGCCGAGTATCGCGGGCCGCTATCGGATCGGCCGGCCGGCCGCTTCGAACGCAAGACGTGGCAGCGCCCGGACGACAGCGCAGCCGGAACCGGCGATGGCGGCGGCGGCACGATGGCGCTGATGCATGGCCGCGTGTTCGAGAAAATCGGCGTCAATGTCTCGACCGTGCATGGCGTCTTCTCGGAAGAATTCCGCAAGCAGATCGCGGGGGCCGGCGAAGACGGACGCTTCTGGGCGAGCGGCATCAGCCTTGTCGCGCATCTGCACTCACCCAAAGTCCCTGCCGTACACTTGAACACCAGGCATATCGTGACGCGCGAGAGCTGGTTCGGCGGCGGCGCCGATCTGACGCCGATGGTGCCCGATCCGGTCGACACCGATGCATTCCACGACGCGCTCAAGACGGCCTGCGACCGGCACGATGCGGGCTATTATCCCCGCTTCACGAAATGGTGCGACGAATATTTTTATCTGAAGCATCGCGACGAACCGCGCGGCGTCGGCGGCATCTTTTTCGACAATCTGGCGACCGGTGACTGGGAAAAGGATTTTGCGTTCACCCGCGATGTCGGGCTCGCCTTCCTCGACGCCTATCCGGCCATCGTGCACCGTCGCATGAACGAAGGCTGGACCGATTCCGAACGCGCACACCAGCTCGTCCGGCGCGGTCGCTATGTCGAGTTCAACCTGCTCTACGATCGCGGGACGACCTTCGGTCTCAAGACCGGCGGCAATGTCGAAGCGATCCTGATGTCGCTGCCGCCGGTCGCAACCTGGCCGTAGGTCGATGCGGCGGCCTCATGCGGAGCGAGGCGTGAGGGTCAGGCCCCGCTCGCGCAATATTCGGCCCAGGCACGACGCAGCCCGGCCTCGAGATCGCGCACGAAGCGCGGATTGTCACCCAGTGTCGAACGCGCGAAGCGTTCGCGCATGCCGCCGCGCAGCGCGACCAGTCGCGAGCGATCACCGGCCAGCGCCTGCGCGCAGGCAAGATAGCCAGCATCGTCGGCGGCGACCAGATCGCCGAGACCGAGCGATACCAGGCTCGATGCGCTGTGATGGCCGCAATAGCGGTCGCCATGCTTCGTTACGACCGGCACGCCCATCCACAAGGCCTCGACGCTGGTGATGCCGCCATTGAACGGAAACGGATCGAGCGCGATGTCGATCTCGTTATAGGCCGCGAGCAAGGCAGCACGCTGGACGTGGCCGGCGAAATCGATCCGCGCCGGATCGACACCCGCCTCGCGGAACAGGTCACGAAACCGCGCGACCGTGCCGGCATCGCCGAAGGCGCCGGTGCGCAGCATGAGCCGCGCCGTCGGCAGCCGCGCCAGCAGAGAGGCCCACAAACGAATGACGCTGGGCCCGAGTTTTGCCGCGTTGTTGAAACAGCCGAAGGTGATATGCCCGCGCGCGAAACAGGGCGGTGCCGTCGGCGCCGGCGCATCCTCGGGTGGGATAAAGGTCACATAGCTGTCGGGCAGATAGAGTGGCCGCTCGGTGAATTGCCCGGCTTCGGCGGGCGGTATCAACCGTTCGTCAGCGATGATGCGATCGACCGTCGGCAGGCCGGTCGTTGCGAAATATCCGATCCAGGCCGCCTGCAATGGTGCCGGCCGTCGCGCAAACAAACCCGGCCGACCGGCCGCGGTATGACCGGACAGATCGATCAAAATGTCGACGCCCTCCGCCGCGATCTGCGCGGCCAACGCCGCGTCGTCGGTCCCGGCAATGTCGACCCAGCGATCGGCCGCCGGGATCAGGCGCTCGGTGATTCCGTCGCGCTGCCGGCTGTTGGCATAGCAGGTTACATGAAACCGCGTGCGATCGTGATGCGGCAGCACCGCGGTCAGATAAATACCGACCGGATGGCCGCGAAAATCCCCCGAGACATAGCCGAGTTTTAGCTTTCGTTCGGGGTCGCGCGAGCGCGTCAGCAACGACACGCGCGGCACAGCCGACAGATGTTCGCCCCAGTCGCGGGCCGCGCCGGTTCGCGACGCCGCGTCCTGGTCGGGATCGTATTGCAGGGCCGAGAGTAGATTGCTCATCGCAATGAAGTTCGCCGGTTCGAGCGTATGGGCGCGCCGCGCCGCCGCAGCCGCTTCTGCGGCACGGCCCTGATTCATCAATCCGACCGAACGATTGAGATGCGCGGCCGCCGAATTCGGATCGATGTCGAGCGCATGGTCGAGCAGATCGAGCGCCTCGGTATAGGCATGGCGCCCGATCAGCGTCGAAGCAAGGTTGATCAACGCCGGCACGAGGTCGGGCGCACAGGCAATGGCGCGCCGGAAACAGGCCAGCGCTTGCGTATTATCGCCGGTCGCACTCGCGATCAGGCCGAGCGTGTTCCATGCCGGTGCCGTCGCGGGTGCAACCGCGAGGATCGCTCGATAGTCGCTTGCGGCGGCCGCGAGATTGCCACGCCGGTAACGCAGGTCGGCACGCGCCGCGAGCGGCGCCGGCAAGGCGGGATCGATCGCGAGCGCACGATCGAGCACCGCTTCAGCCGCCGCCAGATCGCCCGATACGGCGTGTAACTCCGAAAGCCGGCAGGCCCAGTCGGGCTGAGCCGGTTCGCGCGCGAGCGCCGCATCGAGCGCCTGCACCGCGCCCGCTTGGTCGCCCGCTTCCGCGAGCAGGATTCCGAGATTGGCCTGCACGACCGCGAGATCGGGTCGCCGCTGGGCCGCCGCCCGAAAACAGTCGATCGCGCCGTCGAGATCGCCGCTGCGATGAAGGGCGACGCCAAGATTGGTGCGCAGCGCGACATCGTCGGGCAGGGAATCGAGCAGTCGCCGGTAGAGCGCAATCGCAGCCGCCAGATCGCCGCGCTCGAGCAGCATTTTCGCCTCCCGGCGCAAGGCCAGATCGGGCGGCGCCACGATCGGCGCGTCAGCCACCATCGGTCGCAAGCTCTCGAAGCCTTGCAAGACAGGCGGCGCGATCGGCGCGGAAATCGCCCTCGATCCACCAGCGTTCGACCGCATCCACCAGTTCGCCGACGCGCGGACCCGGCGCAACGCCGAGGCTCAAAACATCCGCACCCTTGATCGGAAATGTGGGCGCGGTCCATTCGGCGGCGGTGACGAGCATCGCCTGCCAGGCGTCCGCATCGTCGGGCGCCGGTGCCTTCCCCGCCGCATTCCGCGCGGCCCAGGCGAGCAGCATCCGGTCGCGAAACAGATCGGCGCCGACCGCGTGGATCCGGGCATGAACCGTCGAGACGGACAATGGTGCCTCCGGCAATGCAGCCGCGCTCATCGCCAGCAGCCGGTCGCGATCGCGATTGGCGAGCCGCAGCCGCTCGGCGACCGCTCTCGTATCGCTTTCGCTTTCCAGCAACGCGGCGAGGCGACGGATCGGATCGGTGCCGCCGGTCAGGCGCGTCGGCAGGCTGTCCTCAAGCGCGATCAATGCGGCCAGCCGATCGAACGACCGCGCCTCGTCGAGGCAATGACGGAGCACGCCGCGTTGGCGCATCAGATCGAGCACCGAAAGGGGATCAGGGGCAACAAACAACCGCAGCATTTCGTTGCGCACACGCTCGCCCGAAAGCGTCGGCAGCTGATCGGCCATGCGCTCGGTGGCAGCGAGCGCCTCGGCATCCGGCGGCACGCGTCCGTAATGCGCCTGGAAGCGGAAGAGGCGCAGCAATCGCAGCACGTCTTCGCGGATGCGTTCGATCGGATCGCCGACGAACCGTACGCGGCCGGCCCGCGCATCCTCGATCCCGCCGAAATAATCGTGCAGGCGCCCGTCCGCCTCGCAGAAGATCGCGTTCATCGTGAAATCGCGCCGCGCCGCATCTTCGCGCCAGTCGTCGGTAAATTCGACGCGCGCATGGCGGCCGAAGGTCTCGACATCGCGGCGCAAGGTGGTGATCTCGAACGGGCGATGCTCGACGATGGCGGTGACGGTGCCGTGCTTGATGCCGGTCGGATGGACCACGATACCGGCGGATTCGAGGATCTCGATCGCGCGCTCCGGCGGCACCGGCGATGCGATATCGATATCGGTGACGGACCGGCCGAGCAGTGCGTCGCGCACGCAGCCGCCGACGAACCGGACATCAACGCCGGCCGCCTCGAACGCGCCGATGACGCGGCGCGTCGCCGCTGCCGTCATCCAGGCCTGCGGTTGGATGCGCTCTTCAGCCCCCGCCATCGCCAGATTCTACTCGGTGAAGTAGCCCGGCGCGACCTTTCCGTCTTCGAGATGCGGCGGCACATAGGTCGCACCCGGATCGGCCCCGTCGAATAGCCAGAGCGCGCCCATCGTAATCAGCATCAGGGCCGCACCGGCGACAGCCAGCCAGATCCACGGCACCGGGCGGATCTGGCCGGCGTTGTTCCGCCGCCCGACGACCAGAAAATAGAGCAGCGCCGGCGCCAGCAGCGGCAGCAGGATGGAGAGTGCGGCCCTCATCCGGCTGACCCCAATATCTCGGCGAGATTGTTCAGCATGCCGGCGGTGGCGCCCCAGATATGCTTGCCCTGCCAGTCGAGCGCATAGAACCAGCGCTCGCCATCGTCGAAGCGGCGCGAACGCAGATAGAGTGCGCCGGGCCGCATCAACTCGTCGAGCGGCAGTTCGAATATCTCGGCCACTTCCGCCGGATCGGCTTCGAGCGCGAGCGACGGGCGCAGGAGTGCGACGACCGGCACGACTTCATAGCCGGTGCGCGTCACATAGGTGTCGAGCCGGCCGACGATCGAAACCTTCGCGCCGTCGAGTCCGACCTCTTCCCGCGCCTCACGCAGCGCGGCGGCCTCGGGATCGCAATCGCCCGGATCGATGCGGCCGCCGGGAAAGCTGATCTGACCCGCATGATCGGTCAGCCGATCGTTGCGGCGGGTGAGCAGAATCGTGGTTCCGTCGTCGCGCTCGATCAAACCGACCAGAACTGCGGCCTCGCGCAACGGCAGACGCGGCGCGAGATCGGGATTGAGATCCTGATCGCCGCGCATGCCGGGAAGCGGCACAGCGGTTTCGACCGGCCCATCACCGGGAACGCGCGGCGCGCGACGGCGACCGGGCGTCACGGCACCGAGCCGCGTGCGGATATCGGCACCGGTCAGCCCGCCGCCCGCATCTCGCCCAGCGTGAAAAACTGCCCGCCGCTCCATACGCCGAATGTCTCCCTGTCGCCTGTCCGGCGAAACTCGCCCAGCTCGACGAGCTGATAGTAGACCGGGCGGAGAATGCGCGCCTCCAGCCCGTCGCGCACATGGACATAGGGGCGCGGCTCGCCCGTAACCGGATCGGCGTCGACGCGGATCGGATGATCCACATCCGCGGTCACGAGATCGTCAAGATTGGTGCGGAATTCGAGGCGCTGCGTATCGCCGCGGCCGCCGGCATCGACCTCGACCGCCGTGAACGGCGCATCGTCGACAACGATAAGACCGCGCTCGACCGGAGTCACCAGCCAGTAACTGCCGTCCTGTTCGCGGCGCAGCACCGAGGCGAACAACTTGACCAGCGGCAGCCGGCCGATCGGCGAGTTGCGATAATACCAGGTGCCGTCCGCGCCGATGCGCAGATCGAAATCGCCGCAGCTCTCCAGCGCCGGCGCACCCGATTGTGACTGGCCGGGGTCCCGCAGCCGGGCCATCGTGCGCAGCAGGTCTGCGGGTTTTTTCACCGGACCGGTCATAGAATGGCCATGAAATCTGCTATCGTGTCGTCCTGTTGCACCATCAGGGAGCGCCGCCCGTGAGCATGATCGACACAGCACCCGGCGACAATCAGCTTGTCGGACAAATTGAGGCTCTCGGCAGCCGCCTTCAAGAGGTGCGGGCTGGCATCGGCAAGGTCATCTTCGGTCAGCGCGAGGCGATCGACCAGACGCTGATAACGCTGCTGGCCGGCGGCCATCTGCTGCTGATCGGCGTGCCCGGGCTCGCCAAGACCAAACTGGTCGAAACGCTCGGCACCGTACTCGGCATGGACGATCGCCGCATCCAGTGCACGCCCGATCTGATGCCGGCCGATATTCTCGGTTCGGAAGTGCTTGAGGAAGCCGAATCCGGCCGGCGCAGTTTCCGCTTCATCCGCGGCCCGGTTTTCTGCCAGTTGCTGATGGCCGACGAAATCAACCGCGCGAGCCCGCGCACGCAATCGGCGCTGCTGCAGGCGATGCAGGAGCGTCGCGTCACGGTCGCTGGCACGACGCACGAACTGCCCGCACCGTTCCATGTGCTGGCGACGCAGAATCCGCTCGAACAGGAAGGCACCTATCCTCTGCCGGAAGCGCAGCTCGACCGGTTCCTGATGCAGGTCGATGTGACCTATCCCGACAGCGATGCCGAACGCCAGATGCTGATCGCGACCACCGGCGTCGAGGAAGCAAAACCGAAGAACGTGATGGGCAGCGGCGAGCTGATCGATGCGCAGCGTCTGGTGCGACGGATTCCCGTTGGCGCGAGCGTGGTCGATGCGATCCTCACCTTGGTGCGCTCCGGCCGCCCGGATTCAACCAATATCGACGAGGTGCGCCGACATGTCGCCTGGGGGCCTGGCCCACGCGCCAGCCAGGCGTTAATGCTCGCGGTGCGGGCCCGTGCGCTGCTCGATGGTCGCTTCGCGCCTTCGCCCGAAGACGTGCTGGCGCTCGCACCCGCCGTGCTGCGTCATCGCATGGCGCTCAATTTTGCGGCGCGCGCCGATGGCGTAACGCTCGATGACGTGATCGACCGGCTGCGTCAGCCCCTCGCCTGAGCCGGCCGCCTCGTATGCCGACACCGACCGAACGCCGCGCCCGCGCCGAAGCGCTCGCGTCGCGCTTGCCGCCGCTGCTGGTGGCCGCACGCCAGGTTGCGGCGACCGTCGAACAGGGCATTCACGGCCGCCGTCGCGTCGGCATCGGCGAAACATTCTGGCAGTTCCGCCGCTACGAACCCGGCGATGCGCCGACGCGGATCGACTGGCGGCAGACCGCGAAATCGGACCGCGTCTATGTGCGCGAACATGAATGGGCCGCAGCGCAGACGATCTGGCTGTGGCGCGACGCCTCGCCGTCGATGCGGTTTACCTCGGATGCGCGGCGCCACGAAAAACGCGACCACGCATCGATTCTTATTTTGGCGCTCGCCGCGATGCTGCTGCGCGCCGGCGAACGGATCGGCCTGCTCGGCAGCGAGATGCGGCCGATCGCCGGTTCGGCCGCGCTCGACCGGCTGGTCTTCGAACTCGACCGGCTCGAAACGGCCGAAGACAGTTTGCCGCCGTTTCGCCCACTGCCGCGGCATGCGCCGCTGGTGATGGTCGGCGATTTTCTCTCGCCGCTCGAAACGATCGACCGTCGGCTTCGGGAATTTGCCGGCGGCAATCGCACCGGCCATCTCATTCAGCTGCTCGATCCGGCCGAGGAAGGGCTGCCCTATCACGGCCGCGTCCGGTTCGAGGGCATGGAAGGCGAAGGCGACATGCTCGCCAGCCGCGCCGAGGCGTTGCGCCCTGAATATGAGGCGCGGATGCGGGCGCACGAGCAGGGGCTCGCCGACATTGCGCGGGCGATCGGCTGGAGCTTCACCCGCGCCCATACCGATCGGCCGCCGCATCTGACCTTGGTCGCGCTCTATGCGCTGCTCGCGGAAGCCCATGGCTGAGACCCATGACTGACGTATCGTCATGCTGACGCTCGGCGGGCTGACCTTCGCCGCGCCGTGGATGCTGGCAGCGCTCGCGCTGCTGCCGATCATGTGGTGGCTGCTGCGTTTGACGCCGCCGGCACCGCGCCGCGTTCTCTTCCCGCCGCTGCGTTTGCTGCTCGGGCTGCTGCCCAAGGAAGAGACGCCGCATCGCACGCCCTGGTGGCTGATCCTGTTGCGCCTCGTCATTGCGGGCCTCGTGATCGCAGCACTGGCGCAGCCGCTGCTGCGTGCCAGCGAGACACTGCCGGGCGATGGTCCGATTGTCATCCTGCTCGACAATGGCTGGAGTGCCGCCCCGCATTGGGATCGCCGTACCGAAGCGCTCGACGATCTGCTCGATCAGGCCGCGCGCACCGATCGCTCCGTGCTGCTGGTGCCGAGCGCCGATCTCGATGTTCCCGGCACAGCCGCACCCGAGATTCTGCCGGCGGCGGAAGCACGGCGCATCGCGGCGGGGCTTGCACCACGCCCCTGGCCGGCCGATCCGGCGGCGGCGCTCGCGGCGATCGAAAGCGCGATGCTGCCGATGCCGACCAGCGCGACCTGGCTCGCCGACGGGCTCGCGATCGACGACCAGGCCGCACAACAAGCGCTTGCCACCTGGCTGCAGGGAAACGGCGATCTGCGTTTTTATGCCGAAACCGCCGGTCAGCGCGCGCATCTCGTGCTGTCGCCGCGCCACGACACCAGCGGGCTCGTGCTTCGAGTCGCGCGCGCTGATGCAGGGGCGGTCGAGACCGTCGCGTTGCGCGCGCTCGATGCGGATGGCGGCTTCGTCGCACGGCAGGAGGTGACTTTCGCCGTCGACAAAACGATCGCCGAAGCCGCATTCGATATTCCAGGCGAGCTGCGCAACCGCATCGCGAGCATCGTGCTCGAAAACGAGGAAGGCGCGGGCGCGGTCTATCTCCTCGACGAGAGCTGGCGGCAGCGACCGGTCGGTCTTGTCGCCGGCGGCCAGGAAGGAACCAGCGATACGCTGCTCGGCGATCTTTACTATGTCCAGCGCGCGCTCGAGAGCAGCGCCGAACTGCGCGAGGGCATGATCGAAGATCTGCTGATGCGCGAAATGGCGGTGCTGATCCTCGCCGATGTCGGCACGCTCGGTCCGAGCCAGAGCGAACAGCTCGCGCAATGGATCGAACGCGGCGGCGTGCTCGTCCGCTTCGCCGGGCCGCGTCTTGCCCAGCAACAGGAAGACGATCTCCTGCCGGTACGGATTCGCGCCGGCGATCGCATGCTCGGCGGCGCGATGTCATGGGCGCAGCCGGCCTCGATCGCCCCCTTCCCGCAGGAAAGCCCCTTCGCCGGCCTCGTCGTGCCGCCCGACGTGCGCGTCGCGCGCCAGATACTCGCCGAGCCCGATCTCGATCTCGGCGGGAAGATCTGGGCACGGCTCGCCGATGGGACTCCGCTGGTGACCGGCGAGCGGCGCGGCGAAGGCTGGACCGTGCTGGTGCACACGACCGCGAATGCCGACTGGTCGAACCTCGCGCTATCCGGTCTTTTCGTACAAATGCTCGAGCGGCTGGTTGCGTTGAGCCAAGGTGTCGCGACCGGATCCGCGGCAGAAGCGCTGCCGCCTTTGCTCACGCTCGATGGTTTCGGCCGGCTCGGCACGCCGCCGGCACAGGCCGGCGCGCTCGCGCCCGACCCCACTGCGAACCGGCCCGGACCGACTTCGCCGCCCGGCTATTACGGATACGAAGCGGCCCGGCGCGGCTTCAGTCTTGCCGACGGCATCGGCTTGCCCGCGCCGTTCGCAGCACCGACCGGCATCGCTGCCTTGCCCTATGCGGCAACCGCGGAACTCGCGTTGCTGCCCTGGCTGCTCGCAGCGGCGTTGCTGCTGCTCGCGATCGACGGCGCGATCGGGCTCGCCTTGCGCGGCCTGCTGATGCCGACGCGGCGCGCCGCGACCGCACCGATCGCCGCATTGGCGTTCCTGCTGGCATTCGCGGCACCGGCGATCGCGCAGGAAACGGCGGCACCCGCCAGCGGCATGAGCGACGAAGCGATCATCGAGGCGATCGGCGTGACACGGCTTGCCTTCATCGTGACCGGCGACGACGAGGTCGACGCGACGACGATGGCCGGCTTGCAGGGCCTCACCTTGATCCTGCATCAGCGCACCGCGGCCGAACTCGGCACGCCGGTTGCGATCCATCCCGACCGCGACGAACTCGCCTTCTATCCGATCCTTTATTGGCCGGTGACGCAGGGGCAGCCGCCGCTCAACGAAACCGGCCGCAACCGAATCAACGAATTCATGCGCAACGGCGGCATGCTGGTCTTCGATCTGCGCGATCCCGGCGTGACCGGCCTCGGCGCCAGCGCGCTGCAGACGATGACCGCGGGGCTCGACATTCCGCCTTTGACGCCGCTGCCGGCCGAGCATGTACTCGCTCGCACCTTTTATCTGCTGCGCGAGTTTCCGGGTCGCTGGACCGGCGGCACCGTCTGGGTCGAGCGCGCCGAAGGCCGTGTGAATGACGGCGTCGCGTCGGTCGTGGTCGGCAGCAACGACTGGGCCGCCGCCTGGGCGATCGACGAGCTCGGCCGGCCGATGTTTCCGGTCGTTCCCGGCGGCGACCGGCAGCGCGAATTTGCGTTCCGCTTCGGCGTCAATCTCGCGATGTACGCGCTGACCGGCAACTACAAGTCGGACCAGGTGCATATCCCCTCGATCTTGGAGCGGCTCGGTCAATGACCTCGCAGCATCTTTCGATCGATTTCGCGCCGCTGCTGCCCTGGCTGGCAATCGCCGTGCTTTTCGTGCTGGCAATGCTGCCGGTCGCGCTCGGTGCCTGGCGGCATGCGCGCGGCACCGTCTGGCGCGGCCTCGCCGCGATCGTGATCGCCGGCGCCCTCGCCAACCCGACATTGATCGAGGAAGAACGTGCGTCGATCAACGATGTCGCCGTCGTCGTGCTCGATCGCTCGCAGAGCATGCGCGTGACCGACCGAATCGAGCAGGCCGAGGCGGCGGCCGATGAAATCGCACGCGCGATCGAGGCGATGCCGGGCGTGACGCTGCGCCGCCTCACCATCGATCCCGATCCACGCGAGGCCGACGACGGTACCCGTATTTTCGGGCCGCTGCGCGCGCTGCTGGCCGATGTGCCGGCCTCGCGGTTGGCTGGCGTCATCGTGGTCGGCGACGGCCAGGGCCACGACGCGCCGGGCGACCCGTCCACCGCCGGCTTCGAGGCGCCGCTGCATCTGCTTTTGGCCGGCGACGAGGACGAAGGCGACCGCCGGCTGTCGGTGCCGCAGGCGCCGAGTTACGGCGTGGTCGGCGAAATCATTTCGATGACTTTGCGGGTCGACGACCTGCCATCGGGACCGGGCACCCCGGTCACGGTCAGCCTTTCTATCGACGGCGAAGCGATGGCGCCGATCATGATGCCGCCGGGCGTCGATCATGTGATCGAGCTGCCGGTCGACCATGCCGGTTCGATCCTGTTTGAACTCGAGGCCGAACCCGGGCCGCAGGAACTCAGTCTGGTCAACAATCGCGTCGCCTTTTCGGTCAGTGGCGTGCGCGACCGGCTGCGCGTGCTGCTGATTTCCGGCGAACCGCATCCCGGCGAACGCACCTGGCGCAATATCCTGAAATCGGATCCGACCGTCGACCTTGTGCATTTCACAATTCTTCGGCCGCCGGAAAAACAGGACAACACGCCGATCGAGGAACTCTCGCTGATCGCCTTCCCGATCCGCGAGCTCTTCGAGGTGAAGCTCTACGATTTCGATCTGGTCATCTTCGATCGCTATCAGCGCCGGGGCATCCTGCCGCGGCAGTATTTCGACAATATCGTGACCTATGTCGAACAGGGCGGCGCGCTGCTCGAAGCGGCCGGGGTGAGCTTCTCCGGCGCGCTCGGTCTGTGGCAGACGCCGCTGTCGCGCGCGCTGCCCGGCGAGCCGACCGGCAATGTGCTCGAAGCCGGCTTCCGCCCCGAACTCAGCGATATCGGGCGGCGCCATCCGGTAACCGCGGACTTGCCGGGTGCCGGCGCCGATGACGCCGAGCCCGAATGGGGCCGCTGGTTCCGCGTGATGGACACCGTCGCGCGTCAGGGCGAGGTTCTGATGACCGGCATCGACGAACGGCCGGTACTGATCCTGAAGCGCCATGGCGAGGGCCGCGTCGCGCAATTGCTGTCCGACCAGATCTGGCTGTGGTCGCGCGGCTTCGAGGGCGGTGGCCCGCAGGCCGAACTGCTGCGGCGGATCGCGCATTGGCTGATGAAGGAACCGGCGCTCGAGGAAGAGACGCTGCTCGCAGCCATCGTCGACGACCGGCTCGAGATCGAACGCCGCAGCCTGACACCGGGCGAGGTCGAGATCACCGTGCAGATGCCGGACGGAACCAGCCGCAGCGAGACGATGACCATCGACGAGACCGGACATGGCCGGCTCACAATGCCGGCCGAAATGAGCGGGCTCTACCGGGTGGGCGACGGCAATCAGGAGACGTTCGCGGCGAGCGGCGCGCTCAACTCGCTGGAGCTGGCCGATTTGCGCGCCTCGCCCGATCGCATGGCACCGCTCGTCGAGGCGACCGGCGGTGCCATCATCCGCCTCGCCGATTCGGGGGTGCCGGAGATACGCCGCGTGCAGCCCGAGCGCGATGCAGCGGGCCAGCGCTGGATCGGAC
>JBBDWW010000198.1:0-32036 GCA_040902645.1 Dongiaceae bacterium
CATGCCGTTGACCGAGGACGAGCCGCCGAGCACGCGGCCGCGCGGATAGACGATGCCGCGTCCGCCGAGGCCCTCGTCGGGCTCGCTCGCATAGTGGGTCGCATAGCGCGAGGCGACGGCCTGCGCCATCGCCGCCGGCATCCGGAGCCGGTAGAGATTCGGCCGGTCGTCGGGCCCCGCTTCGAGCAGCAGCACGCGGCAATCGGGATCCTCGGACAGCCGCGAGGCGATGACCGATCCGGCCGAGCCGCCACCGACGACGATGACATCGAACGCGCCCGGATCGGGTTGCGCCATTACGCGAACCGCGCGTCCTCGAAGGGAAAGGACGAGAGGCGGCGGCAGCCGCTCGTGGTGACGAGCACCTGTTCCTCGAGTTTGACCGATTCACCGGCGGCCGCGGAACCGACCAGCGATTCGATGCAGACCGTCATGCCCGGCTCGAACACGCCGTCATAGCCCGACGATTCGCGATCCTCGGCATATTTGATCGCCGGATACTCGTCGCACAGGCCGACGCCGTGGGAGACCACGGAATAGCGATGCGGAATATAAAGATCGGGCAGCTTGTACGCCTTGTCGACGAATTCGTGGAAACCAAGGCCCGGCTTCAGCAGCGCGATGTTATGTTCGATCTGCGCGCGGGCGAGGCCGTAGATCTTCTTCTGCGCATCGGTCGGTTTGCCGTCGCCGCAGAGCCAGCTCCGCGACAGATCCGAGCAATAGCCGTTCGGCCCGATCAGATCGGTATCGAAGCTCACCATGTCGCCCGCCTCGATGCGCCGGTTCGCACATTCCTGGAACCAGGGAAAGGTGCGCGGACCCGATGAGAGTAACCGCGTCTCGATCCATTCGCCGCCGAGTTCGATATTGGCCTGATGCAGGATCGACCAGAGCGCGTTTTCGGTCATGCCGGGCTCGAGCGCCTGCTGCATCCGCCGCATGCCTTCCTCGCAGGTCTTGACCGCTTCCATCATCGCGCCGATCTCGACATCGTTCTTGATGGCGCGCGCGATCTCCATGATCTCCTCGCCGTCGGTCGCCTCGATCTGGCGGTCGGTCAGCGCGTGCAGGCCGCGCGGATCGATATGGTCGACCGCGAGCCGGCGATTGCCGCCGCCATGCCGGCGCAGCAGATCGGCGATTTCGTCGGCCCAGCGCCCCGCGCGCTCGTCGCAGCGCTGCGCGTCGTTGAAATAATAATAGGAAATCGCCGGCCGCACGTCGTCGACCGTTTCGTTGCCGGCGGCGAGATGTTCGCAATTGTGAAAATCGAACAGCGAGATCGGGCCTTCGGTCGGCAGAAAGAGGTACCGGACCTTGTTGTGCATGGTCCAGACCTGCATGTTCGCCGTATCGGTCGCATAGCGGATGTTGATCGGGTCGTAGAGCAGGATGCCGGCATAGTCGTGCTTCCTGAGCTGTTCGCGCACGCGGCCGAGCCGGTACTTCCGCAACGCCACGCGGTCGACAGCCGAATCGTGAAACACCGCCATGCGATCATCTCCCCCTTTATCGGCTACGCGCGATCCTGCTTTTGTCGGTCCCCTGCGTGCCGGCGGGGCACTCTGCCATTCACGGCCGGAAACCGACAATGGGGTCCGGGTGCGGATGGGCCGCTCGCGGCCCGGCGTCGAGTAGCGTTCGCCTCAAGCTGAGGGCGTCCGCTTGACCGTACGCTTTGGGACCTCGGTCGCGGCCGGTGCCGCGGTCCCGGATTCGACCGCACGGTTCGCCTGCGTCTCGAGCCAGCGCGCGACCTTGGTGGCCGCGACGGAGGGCTTCCGGTCGTTCGGCCAGGCTAGCCAGTAGAAGGCCCGGCTTTCCTGGCTAGACCCGCCGAACGGGGCGACCAGCGTGCGCGCAGTCAGCTTGTCGTCGACCATCGGACGCTCGCCGATCGCGATACCGAGCCCCTGCTCCGCCGCCGCCAGGATCTGTTCGGTCGAGCTGAAGCGCAACGCGCCGGCGAGCGATGGCGGCGCATAACCATTCGCGGTCGACCATTCGATCCATTGCTGCGGATAGCCGGTATGCATGATGAGCCGTTTGGCGGCGATCGTGCTGGCGGGATCGCGCATCTCGCTCGCCGCGACGAAACCGGGCCGCGCGACCGGCACCAGTTGCTCGCCCATCAGGCAGCGCACCGTCACGTCGGGCCATTGCCCGCCGCCATAACGGATCGCGAGATCGACGCCCTCGCGCTTGAGATCGATCAGCCGTGACGTCGTGACCAGCTCGAGATCGATGCCGGGACAGGTTTTTTCGAGCGAATCGAGCCGCGGAATGAGCCAGTAGGTCGCAAGCGAGGCCGGCAAGGTGAGGCTGACGCGGTTGCGCCCGGCGGGCGTGCGCAGCGCCTCGGTCGCGGCGCGAATCTCGCCGAACGCCGGGTCGATCGCCGCGTAGTAACGCTGCCCGTCCTGGGTCAATTCGATGCGCGGGCCGCTGCGCTCGAACAGGCGCACCGAAAGCCAGTCCTCGAGCTTACGGATCTGGTGCGAGATCGCGGATTCGGTGATCCCCAGAGCGCTCGCGGCGTCCCTGAAGCGGCCGAAACGCGCCGCGGCATGGAAGGCGCGCAGCGCATGGAGCGGCGGCAAGACCGGCAAATCGGGCATTTCGACCTCCCGAACCATGAATACTGTTCAAGCTTCGTTGCGCCCTTTTCATTCGAAAACAGCGCCTATCACGCCGATATTGGGGTCATGGACGGGTCGCGGCAAGCCCCCTCAACCCTGAAGGATATTCTTCAAAGCCGCCCCGCCGACCACCCCGAGAGGGCCCGAACCGGCCCCGAACCGATGAAGGACATGATGACGGCCTATCTGAGTCACCTGACCGATGCGTTTCGACGCTGGAACACCCGCCGCAAGACCGTGGCCACGCTGCTGCGGCTCGACGAACGCCAGCTCGACGATATCGGAATCGCGCGCGGCGATATCGAGGAGATCGCCGCTTACCAGGCGCGCATCCGGGTCGCCCGCCAGCGGGCGCAGCATGACGCGGCGCGCGCGCATCGGAACCGGAATGCGGTCGCGCCGAATTCGGCGTCGCTGGTCGGATGCGGTTGAGTGACGGATGAGGTCCTCATGGACTCACCATGAGGACCTTCGTTCGTGTCGTGTTTTCGACGATGTCGATTCGAATTCTAGGACCTCATCCTGAGCCCGTCGAAGGATGAGGCGGCACACGTCCTTTGATCCTCATGGTTCGACATGCTCACCATGAGGGCCTTCTGAATTCCTACGCTTCTTAAGCCGCGAGCGCCTGGTCGAGATCGGCGATGATGTCGTCGATATGCTCGAGCCCGACCGCAAGCCGCACATAATTTTCGGTGATGCCGGTCGCCGCCTGATCCTCGGCCGAGAGTTGCGAATGAGTGGTCGAGGCCGGATGGATCGCGAGCGAGCGCGCATCGGTCGGGTTCATGATGCGGATATAGATGTTGCCGAACTCCTTGAGCCCGAACAGGTTCGAGGCATGTTCCGTGCTCTGGAACTGGAAGGAGGTCGTCTGGTAGATCGGCACCGCGACCGCGTCGGTGGCAGGATCGGCGCGATAGCCGGCATGGAGCACGATGGTCTCGGGTTTCTTGCTGCCGCCCTCGTGCCGCCGGTCGTCATTGCCTTGACAGCGCCGGTCACCGGGCATGTCAGCGTCGGCCTAGCCGTTATGACGTTTCTTTTTATCTTTCCGCAGTCCGTCGCGGCAGTTGTCGTGCTTGGGTTGCCCACATTTCTTGTGCTGCGCCGGTATGCGCCATGGCGCTGGTGGGGGGTGCTGGTCGTCGGTTTCATCCTCGGATTGCCCGTCGCCGTTGCGATCTATCTCCCCGCCGCGCCCGCTCTTCGTAGCTGTCTCTATTACGGCCTGATCGGCGCGGCGTCGGCGCTGACCTTCTGGCTGATCTGGCGACAGGGCTCTGTGAGCAGTGATCCCGATGGCGTGAACAGCGGAACGACGCCATAGCAGCTCATACTTTGCACAACCAAGCGGCCTCGTTGACGGCTGATTATCTAATAATGTAACAATCAATGCGTGTTTGTACTCAGGAGCAGCAGTTGAGATTCTGGGCGTCGGCCGAAGTCTTTCAGCCCGCTGATGCGGCATCCGACGCAGCGCGCCGATGCGTCGAGCCGTATCTCAACACGGCCTTCGCAAATTCCAGTCTCGCCACCGTCGACGGCGAGTTGCGTTATGTGCCCATCATCATGCCGCCCGATATGCGGGAGAATTATCCTGCGCGATCGAAGCCGCGTCGGAAGCAGCGCATCTACGATTGTGCGCCCCAGCTGGACTACGAAGTGTTTGTGGAGGGGAAGCTGGAGGATCAGCTGCGCGAGTATCTGCGCGGGATCGCACTCTCGGCGCCGCACCTCGCAAGTCTCGGCGCATCGAAGGAAGCGATTGCCGAGTTCGAGGCGATCCTCGCCGGTGCGGTCGAGCGGATCCTGCTGGAGCGACCGGATCAAACGCGGCACTGACGCCGGGCATGATTGAATTTCGAGAATGGGTACCCATGAGAGCAAACATCCGCCGTCTTCACAGTCCGGATATTGCCGACCTTCCGACTTGGCGGCCGGACGTCCCGGACAATTTCGGCTTCCTGTTGCAGATTCTAGCGGGGCCCGCGGATGGCATTGGCGAAGAATCGTTCGACGTCACGGTTTGCACGCCCAAATGGCTTGCTGAGAAATACGGCCCGAACGGTGTCGTCTCAGGTCTGCATCACCTCATCGTATTCGATTATAACTATCGTAAACTTGTTGCCCATATTGAGCGGGCCGTGCATTCGGCAGAAGGCCGGACATGGAACGAGATTGCTTCTGTTCTCGCAAAATTCGGGCATTGGGAGTTTGAGGAGTATCGCGATTGAGTCGTGAAGAGCCGATCCTCGGGGTTGTGCCGGACGCGTTACGCCACTCCGCCTATTGCGTGGGCCGTGATGCGGCATGGAAGCGAGAGGATGCTCTTTCGGTCATTGAGCACTTCTCCAGCAACGGACTGTTGGTTCTCGGTATCGAAATTTGGCTTCCGACAGAACCGGGCCCGACAATTCCCACGCCTTTTATCTATACGTGGAACGCCGTTCCGCAATCTGACGGGGAAGATTGGCGCAACTACGTGGTGCGATCGAACCAAAGCGCGAGTGACTACATCCGAAGTTTTGCATGGGATTCGCGTGACCCGATTGACCGCAACCACGTTCCTTTCTTTAACCTCACGATTTGAGGTATGGCGGCGGGAAAGGGCTCCTACCCCGCCATCGTCACAAAAAAAGCCAGGAACTCGCCCTCGGTTTGTGCCACTGCCGACCGAAAGTCCGGCCGATCAATGATGAGCCACGCGGAATCGAACCTGCGGTCCTCCAGTTCGATCCGGGTCTGCGGAAACGATTGACGTTCGATGAACGCCGCATCGGCTTTGCGCGCGTGTAACAGCGACAAACACCGATCGCGGAAAATCGACGGGGGCATTTCCTGGCACAGTAGATCCGGCACGACCGAATGGAACAATGACCCTAACTGCGTGTCCTCGACGAAGCAGTGAAGGGCCCGCACCCAGAATTCGAAGATATCGGCATAGAACCCCGTCGACTGCGAGGTCGAGACATAAATGCCGGCGTCCCAATCGGGTGGTTCTTTTCCTCGCGTCGCGAGCAGACAGTCCGCTAGCGCATCGCGACCCGGCGTGCAGAACGCTTCGATCATGGCCCGCGTATGGTGGACCGGATTGCCAACGCGGGGCATCGCCTGGCGCCATTTTGAGAGCAACCACATGGTGCAACCATCTTCCCCTGATCGCCGGGCGCGGGCAAATCCCCTTGAGTTCGACGCACCGCCGGCCAGAATGAGGCTCCTTTATCCGGAGCTCCTGCCATGCCCCTCTCGATCCCCTGCAATTCCGGGCGCGCGTTCGCCTTCGAGCCGGCGCGGACGGCGCTGCTTTCGATTGATTTCCAGCGCGATTTCGTGGATCCGGCCGGGCGATTGCCGCATAGCGTTGAAATGTCGTATAAGTCCAACGTAAGTTCAGGATTTGGTTGCTACGCATCGAATCCGGCGTGCAAACAATCGCCTGGATGCTGCAGACCAGACGCTGGCACGAGTGCCGAGAAGGCTAAGCTTTAACCCCGATGCGCCGTGCCGTTTTCCTTCTCCTGATCGCAGCGCTGTTTGCCGGGTGGTTCGGCATGGATGCAGAGGCCTGTTCGCCATCCGGGCCAAGCCAATGCTCTAAAGTCGAGATGCATTGCGGCGACAGCAAGCAGAACTCTAACGACTCCTCCGCAATGTCCGACGACTGCGTTTCAGGGTGCATTTCTGCCGTATTCATCCATTCGCTGATATCCGGCGTGACGATAGAGAGATTTGTCACGACGGACGTCGTTGCAGAGCTCTATCGATCCCGTTTGTCGAGACCGGATCCGTTTCCTCCCCGCCTCGTCTGAACTCCGAATCAGGAACCGCGAGCGATCGCTCGCGGGACGTCCGTTTGGATTGCCCGGCACCTCGCCGCAGGCAGGAGGAAGAACGTGCATACAGATCCGATTACGGATCGGGCCGTCGATGACGCATCCGATTTCAATGCTGGCGCCCGGATACTGAAACAATCGGAGTCGAGACAGGAGAAGTTTCGAACTCGCAGGCGCCCATTTTCCGGAATGATTGGGATTCTGATCGTCGGCCTCATCGCTGGTCTCTCGATCGGTTATCGCGACGTCATCGAAAGCCGCATACGCGATTTTGTTGCTCCGTTCGGCAATGCCAATGAAGTCAGTCTCAGTATCGCGACAAAACCCCAATCGGCAGATGTCGCAACCGAAACGACGCTGGCTGACGGCGATCGCGGGCGGATTCTCTACTACGGAAATCCGATGGGTTTCCCGGACACGTCGCCCACGCCCAAGAAAGATTCGATGGGAATGGATTACATTCCTGTCTACGAGAACGAGGTGGCCGCCGACGACGGATCGATAAGAATAAGCCCGGGGAGAATCCAGACGCTCGGCGTGACAAGCCAGCCAGCCGAACTGAAGCTGTTGACAGGCGACGTGAAGGCGTTCGGTACCGTTGTACTCGATGAAACACGGGTGTGGCTGATTACAACGAAGCTGGGTGGCTGGATCGAGGAACTTCATGTCAGCGAGACCGGCGTACTGGTCGACGCGGGGGCGCCACTCTTCGAATTGTTCAGCCCGGATCTTTATAATCTGGAACTCGAATACATTATTGCCGCAACGAACGCCGGCTCCGGCGCCGGTACCACGCTCGATCCGGCCATAGATCGGATCAAGAGCGCCGCATTGCAGCGGTTGCGAAATTGGGACGTTCCGGACGCTGAATTGCAGCGACTCGATGCCGACCGCACACCCGGCCGTACCCTTCTCTTTGCAGCTCCCGCCGAAGGCCGGATTCTCGAGCGGATGGGTTTGCCCGGCATGCGGATCGAGGCCGGCGAGCCGATCTATCGGATGGCCGATCTTTCGACGGTATGGGTTATCGCCGAAGTCGACGAGCGGGACATTGCCGGGCTTGCCGCCGGCGTTGAAGCCGAAATCGAGCTCTCTGCGTTCGCCGGCGAACGCTTTGCCGGCGTCGTCAAGCTCATCTATCCGGAAGTCGATCCGGAAACCCGGCGCGTTCGCGTGCGCATCGATATTCCCAATGAGGACGAGCGATTGCGCCCCGGCATGCTGGCCGAAGTGATGTTCACGACAGATCTAACTGCAACTCCGGTCATTGCAATCCCGGATTCCGCCGTGCTCGACAGCGGCACACGGCAAATCGTGTTTGTGGATATGGGAGAGGGTCGGTATCAGCCCCGGCCGGTCCGGCTGGGTCGCAGCGCCGGGGGATACCGGGAGGTGCAAAGCGGGATCTCGCCTGGTGAGCGCGTCGTTACCAGCGCCAATTTTCTTCTGGATTCCGAAAGCAATCTGCAAGCGGCACTGAACGCGTTTGCCAATGGCACGGTCGCGTTATGACGGGGTCCGGGGAATAGCGCCATGCTGACGTCAATAATCCGCTGGTCTGCGCGCAACGTAATGATTGTGGTTTTTGTCACGGGATTCGTCGCCTTGCTGGGGGTATACGCGGTCCTTCATACACCGCTCGATGCAATTCCCGATCTCTCGGACACTCAGGTTATTGTCTATACAGAGTTTCCCGGCCAGGCCCCGCAGGTCGTCGAGGACCAGGTAACCTTTCCACTGACAACGGCGATGATTGCCGTGCCGGGCGCTCGCGCCGTTCGTGGATTCTCCTTTTTCGGTACATCCTTCGTGTACATCATTTTCGAGGATGGTACCGATTTGTACTGGGCGCGCAGCCGCGTCCTCGAGTATCTCAGTTTCGCATCCGGCAACCTGCCCGGAAGCGTCACTCCGACACTCGGCCCCGACGCAACCGGTGTCGGATGGGTTTATGAGTATGCGCTCACCAGCAACAAGCAGAACCTTGCCGAGTTGCGAACGTTGCAGGATTGGTACCTGCGCTATCAGCTGGCGGCCGTTGGCGGCGTCTCCGAATTTGCGAGCGTCGGGGGTTTCGTCCAGCAATATCAGATCACCATCGACCCGACGCGCCTTCGATCGTTCGGCTTCAGTTTGCAGGATGTTCGCTCGGCGATCGAAGCCAGCAACATGGAAGTCGGGGGAAGATCGGTCGAGCTGAGCGAGCGCGAGTACATCGTTCGCGGCAGCGGATACGTGACCAGCCTCGCGGACCTCGCAGCAATTCCCCTGATGGCCAGCAACGGTACGCCGGTTTCGCTGGGCGATATTGCCCGCATTGAACTGGGGCCGAACGAACGCCGCGGGATCGCCGAGATGGGCGGCGTCGGCGAGGTTGCGGCCGGTATCGTCGTTCAAAGATTTGGAGAGAACGCGCTCGGCGTTATCGACGATGTCAAACGACAACTGGCCGGGCTGATGCCTTCGCTGCCGGACGGCGTATCGATCGAAACGGTCTATGACAGATCGGAATTGATTTTGCGCGCCATCGAGACGCTGCGCGTAAGCCTGCTGGAAGAAAGTGCCATCGTTGCGTTGATCTGTTTCCTGTTTCTGCTTCATGCGCGCAGCGCACTTGTGGCGATTGTGACATTGCCGGCCGGCATTCTGATGGCATTTGGCGCCATGTACCTTCTGGGCATCAGTTCCAACATCATGAGCCTGGGCGGCATCGCCATCGCGATCGGCGCAATGATCGACACTGCGATCGTCATGATCGAGAATGCGCACAAGCATCTGGAGCGTGCGCAGCCTGGTCAACCCCGCGCCGAGATAATCCTCAAAGCGGCTGCCGAAGTGGGGCCCGCTTTGTTCTTCAGCCTGTTGATCGTGACCGTCTCGTTTCTGCCGGTCTTTTCGCTGGAAGCGCAGGAAGGCCGCCTGTTCAAACCCCTGGCATTTACCAAGACATTTTCGATGGCAGCGGCCGCGATACTTTCCGTGACGCTGGTTCCCGCACTCATGGTGATCTTCATTCGCGGCCGGATCGTGCCGGAGCGCAAAAATCCGATCAACCGCGCCCTGATCGCAATCTACCGACCGATCATCCGGGGGACACTCCGCGCCCGCTTCCTTGTTCTTGTGCTGAGCGTCGTCGCTTTGGCAGCGACCCTGATTCCGTTTCGTCAGCTCGGCACCGAGTTCATGCCGAACCTCAACGAAGGCGCACTTCTGTACATGCCGACGACGCTTCCCGGTATCTCCGTCACACAGGCGGCCCAACTCGTTCAGACGCAGAACAAGATCATCAGCACGTTTCCGGAAGTCCTGTCTGTTTTTGGCAAGGCGGGCCGGGCGGAAACCGCCACCGACCCTGCACCGATGGAGATGATCGAGACGGTCATCAATCTCAAACCGGAATCCGAATGGCGGTCCGGGGTTTCGCTTGACGATCTCATTGTCGCAATGGATCGCGCGCTGCAACTGCCCGGCGTCAGCAATGCCTGGACGATGCCGATCAAGGCGCGGATCGACATGTTGTCGACGGGCATACGCACGCCGGTCGGCATCAAGATACTCGGCGAGGACCTCGCGGAGATGGACCAATTAGCGCGCGAGATCGAGGCCGTCCTGAAGACGGTTCCCGGCACGACGAGCGCCTATTCGGAGCGCGTAACCGGCAGCTACTACATGACAATCGAGCCCGATCGTGTGGCATTGGCACGATACAATCTGTCGATTGCCGATGTGCAATCGACCGTGGCGATGGCGCTGGGGGGCGAAGCGATCACCCAGGTCGTCGACGGGCGGCAAAGGTTCGACGTTATTCTCCGATATCCGCGTGAGCTGCGCGCAGATCCTGACGCCATCGGCAACATGCTGATCCACAGTTCGGATGGCATGAGCATCCCGCTGGCCCAGGTGGCGAGCATCACGTTATCGGAAGGTCCGTCGAGCATCCGAACCGAGAATGCGCAACTTGCGCTTTATGTCTTCGTCGACTTCAGGGGCGTGGACATCGGGAGCTATGTCGAGGAAGCGCAACGCATGGTGACCGAAAATGTCGAGATCCCGACAGGTTACAGCCTGGTATGGAGCGGACAATTCGAGTATCTGGAGCGCGCGAAGGCGCGCCTTGTCATTGTTGTCCCGATAACATTGCTGACGATTTTTCTACTTTTATATCTGTACTTTCGGCGCATTACCGAAACGCTGATCGTCATGCTCTCGTTGCCATTTGCCATGATCGGCGGCGTCTGGTTCCTGGCCCTGATGGATTTCGATCTCAGTGTTGCTGTCGTCGTGGGGTTCATCGCCCTGGCGGGGGTTGCAGCGGAGACCGGCATTGTCATGTTGCTGTATCTCGATAATGCAACGAAGGCCGTGCTGGCAGAGCGGGCGAAACGTGGCGAGCGCCCGACAGTCGATGATCTGGCGGCGGCGATCGAGTACGGGTCGGTCGAACGGGTTCGCCCGAAACTGATGACGGTGTTTGCCATCGTAGCGGGGCTTGTGCCGATTCTGTGGAATCATGGAACGGGATCCGAAGTCATGCAGCGGATTGCCGCACCGATGATTGGCGGTATGATCTCTTCGACGGTGCTGACATTGATCGTCATTCCAGCCCTGTACAGCGTCGTGAAGACGCGCAGGTTCGGCGAGACAGGAATCCGGACCTCATGATAGATTGGGCGCGTTATCCGGCAGCGACGCAACGACGTTAAAAGCCCGCAAGACGCCAGAGAGCCGCGGGCAACGGAGAACTCCCGATGACCCTCTCCATCCCCTGCAATTTCGGGCGGGCGTTCGCCTTCGAGCCGGCGCGGACGGCGCTGCTCTCGATCGATTTCCAGCGCGATTTCGTGGATCCGGCCGGGTTCTGCGGCAAGTTTCCCGGCGGCATCGATGCGACGGCGGCGATCGTGCCGCGTGCCATCACGGTGCTCGAGGCCTGCCGCGCGGCGGGCCTTCATATCGTGCACACGCGCGAAGGCTACCGGCCCGATCGTTCCGACATCAACGCGATGAAGCGCGAGCGCGGCGTGGTCGGATCGCCGGGGCCGCTCGGGCCGTTTCTGATCTGCGGCACGCCGGGCCAGGCGACCATCGATTCGATGGCGCCGAAGGCGGGCGAGCCGGAATATGACAAGCCCGGATACAGCGCCTTCCATGCGACAAGTCTGCACAAGGATCTGCAGGCGCGCGGCATCACGCATCTCGTCATCATGGGGGTTACGACGCAATGCTGCGTGCATTCGTCGCTGCGCGCCGCCGTCGATCACGGCTACTGGTGCGTGACGATCGAGGATTGCTGCGCCGCGCTCGAACCGCAATGGCACCGCGAGGCGATCGATCTCATCTCCAGCGAGAACCATCTCTTCGGCTGGGTGACGCAGGCCGATGCGCTGCTCGGCACGCTGAAGGCGAAGGCGGCCTAATACGCCCTCAGTAAAATTCGGCCTGCCACGTCGTGGCCGGTACCACAGCGCGCCGATCCTATCGGGGTGCGCTCTGCGCATCGACATCACGCACCAATAAAAGCGCGTCGCCCTTGTCGTAATGCAGGGCCGGATGCGGATACAACGGGCGGCGGTCGATCTCGCGATAACCGAGCCGGCGATAGAGCCTGAGCGCACTGCGGTTCTCGTCGAAGCAGATCAGGCTGACGCGCGGCCGCGCGAGCGACTGCGCGCGCTCGTCGGCGGCTTCCATCAGGCGCGTACCGATGCCGCGCGTCCGGAAATCCGGATAGACCGCGACGCCGGAGACATAGAGGCTGCCGTAATCCTCGAGCTCGGCGTAGGGCCGCAACACGGGATCGGCTTCCGGTGCGGCGCCGTCCGCCGGTTCGTCCATCGGAAAACTGTGCATCATGCCGGCAATATGGCCGTCGCATTCCGCGATGATGCAGTTCTGAAACGAAAAGGCGACGCCTTCGCGCGCATAGCGCGCGGTGCCGACGGTGATGAGCGAACCGCGCCCGTCGACATGCGGCGCCCAGATATATTCGGCCAACCCGTCGGACGAGGCGAGGAACAGCCGCGCGATATCGACGCAATCGCCGCGCCGTGCGGCGCGCAGAACGAGACCGCTCACAGCACACCCTCACGGTGAGCGCCTGAGCCTTTGCGAGCCATGCGCGCTGCGTCCTTGGACAGGCTCAGGACGAGATTCAAGTTTGTCGTGCGATCGGCTGGGCGATCGGACCGGCCGCCGATGCTTGCCGCGTCATGAAACGGCAGCATCAGCATACCGGCCGGGTCGCAGATCGCAACGGGGTCAACGATTGCGATCGGGGTAGAGACCGCGTCAGCCGCGATCATGGCCTGCCTTCATCGGGCCGTAGACCATCCGGTTGATCTCCGAACGGGAGACGCCGATGTCCCGCAGAACGCGATCGTCGAGCGAGGCGAGATGACGGGTCGCCCGGCGCAGCTCGGACCAGGCACGATAATTGGTCCAGGCGTCGGCGGCCATGCGGCCCGCGCGGGCCATCGGGCCGGAATCGCGGCCATCCATCTTCAAGCCGACCGAGCGGCCGGCGGGCATAAAGCCGATCTCGTGGCTCGCCATCGAGTGCATTGCATGGTTCGACATTGTCATTCCCTCCTGTCCAAAACCGATTGCACGGCCAGCGGGGGGAAACCGAATGGGGGCCGGAATTCGCCCTCGCTGACACCCGGAATATCGGGATCAGGGGTCAAAGCCCCGTCATGCCGGGCGTCAGGCCAGGGGCCGAATTGCCGGGGGGCCCGTCAAAAGGCCATCATTTTCCTGTCACGATAGGGGTTTGACGGCGTTTGGGCCGATCACGGATGGGCTTCCGCTCGGCCGGTCGTTGCTCAATAATCCCGCATTCACGGGAAACGACTGGCCGCCTGCCCCGGACCTCATGTCTGCGTTGACACTCACCCTTCTCGGCGATCCACAGCTTGCCGATGCGAATGGCGCCGATATCGCGGTGCCAAGTCGCAAATCGCTGGCCCTGCTCGCCTATCTGGCGGCCGCGCGCGGCCAGTCGGCCAATCGCGAGAAGCTGATGGGGCTGCTCTGGGGCGACCGGTTCGACCAGCAGGCGCGCCAGAGCCTGCGCCAGACGCTCTACAGCCTGCGCAAGCTGCTCGGCCCCGAGGGCGAGGATGCGATCGCGGTCGCGGGCGACACGGTGGCGCTCAACATGGCGGCGGTGCGCACCGACGTCGCCGAGTTCGAACGACTCGCCGCGTCGTCCGAACCCGAAGCGCTGCTCGCCGCGGCACAGCTTTATCGCGGCCCGCTGCTGGCCGGGTTTTCGATCCGCGATGCCGCCTTCACCGAATGGCTCGAGGCCGAGCGCACGCGGTTTCAGGATGTCGCCGCGTCCGTGCTCTACCGGCTCGGCAAACATTACAAGGCGACCGGCCGTTACGAAGACGCGCTGGCGATCGCACGGCGCCTGCTCGACATCAATCCGCTGCGCGAAAAATCGCACCGGCTGATCATGCGCATCCAGGCGAAAAGCGGCGACCGCTCGCAGGCGCTGTTGCAGTATCAACGTTGCGCGGAGCTGCTGCACAAGGAGCTGGGCGTCGAACCGGATTTCATCACGATCCGCACTTACGAAGAGATCAAGGCAAGTGGCGTCACCTCGGAAGAGGAAGGCGAGGAAGAGGATACGCTGGTGCCCGGTGCCGCGCGGCCGGGCGCAACGAGATCGCCCACCCGGCGCAGTTTTTTCGCCCCCGACCGGCCGGTCGTCCTGGTCATGCCGTTCGCGAATCTCGGCGGCGATGCGGAGCAGGCCTATTTCGCCCAGGGCATCACCTACGACATCACCAGCGGGCTCGCCTGCTGGCGCTGGTTCCCGGTGATCGGCGCGAGCTCAAGCCTGAGCTTCGCCAATGCCGGCGCCGACGTGACCGACATCGCCCGCCAGGTCGAGGCGCGCTATGCCGTCACCGGCAGCGTGCGACGGACGGGAGACCAGGTGCGGATCACGGTCAGCCTGATCGATGCACCGACGCGGCATAATCTCTGGGCCGGACGCTACGACGTGACGCTCGCCGAGCTGTTTGCGGTGCAGGACGAGATCACCGAAAAGATCGTCAGCAGCATCGAACCGGAGGTACATCGCGCCGAGCATGAGCGCTCGATCCGCAAACCGCCGGTCGACATGACGGCGTGGGATCGCGTCATGCGCGGCAACTGGCTCAAATGGGACCTGACGCGCGAGAACAACCGCGAGGCGCTGCGCCTGCTCGAGGAGGCGATCGCCCTCGACCCGCATCTGTCGACGGCTTGGTCGAGCCTGGCGCATTGCCACTGGATCGACGGGGTGATGGGCTGGTCGACGGATCTCATCCAATCGTTCACGGAATCCGAGCGTGGCGCGCGCATGGCGCTCTCGCTCGACGAATCCGACTGGGTCGCGCATACCATTCTGGGCCTCTGCGACATCTGGAACCGCCGCGACTATGAGAGTGCGATCGAACGGCAGAAGCGCGCGGTCGCGCTCAACCCGAGCTCGTCGATCGCGCATCACTCGGCGGCGTGCGTCTACGAATTTTCAGGATTGCCCGAACAGGGGCTGATCCATCTCCGCACCGTGCTCCGGCTCGATCCGCGCTACGCCAACAACGCCTCGCTGCTCGCCGACATGGCGCTTTCCTATCTGCAGCTCCGGCAGTTCGAGGATTCGGTCACCTATGCGCGCAAGGCTGCTTCGATTCGGCCGGATTACGCCCGGGTCTATCACCGGCTTGCTGCCTCGCTCGCCCATCTCGGGCTGATCGACGAGGCCAGAGATATGCTTGAGCGCGCGAAAGCGCTGGAGCCGGGTTTCTGCGAAGAGATCGTGCGGGCCACATATCCGTTCCGCAATCCCGAGCATCTCGAAATCCTGCTGAGCGGCCTGCGCAAGGCCGGGCTCGGGGCTGAACAAGCGGCGTGAGCGCAGTGAATATGCAGGCAACAAATCATCGCTTTTGGGTCAACGCTTTCGCCCGCACAATGAGATCCAAGTGCTAAAAGTAATCAAGCAATCTGCCCCCTGGATTTTGGCGATATTTCTTTGTTCAGGACTGGTTGCTTTCATAGCATTTGCATTTCAGCAATCCCTCTCAGCGCACGAATGCAAAGAAGAAACACGCCAACTTATTCAGATGTGGGCGTTCTACGCAAAATAAAATGACGGAAGCATACCGCCTCCAACTGCTGTTCTTAGGTGCGCGGGCGTTTTTCTTGATGAAAATTCAAGTGCGGTAACTAGCCTTCTGACTTTAGCAGTTGCATTGTTTACTGGTTACTTGGCGTTTGCAAATCGTGGTCTCTGGAAAGCAACTAAGTCAGTTGCCGAAACAGCAAAAAGATCGGCCGATGCAGCAGAGTTGACAGCTCGCGGACTATCCGACACCGAGCGCGCCAGATTCCATACTGTCATTTGCGATTCTAACTTTCGCCAAATTGTTGCCGCGGCGCAAATGTATGACAACAGCCCTGAGATGCAGGCGCCATTTGCGGCGGAGGTAAAAATTCTGTTCAAAAACTATGGGCGAACTCCGGGAGTTGTCCGGGAAATCTCATTCGGAGAAATTGTACTAAGTGATAATTTCTTAAGACCTGTTTACACAGGGGTATTGTTGCCTCAAGAACAAATGGTTGCCGCAGGCGATTCTACTTCATCGATAGTCCATTCGATGAACCGAATTCTAACGCATGAAGAGGTATATCGGGTTACTAAAGAACATTGCAGCATTTGGGTCGTAGGCCGTATTGATTATTCGGATGTTTTTAATCTCTTCCACACTCATCGTTTTGTATATCGTTTCTTCAAATATTATAACGAATTTCAGTTTCAATCTTTTGATTTTGAACATTACAATCAGAGCACGTAACCTCGACATTGTTTCTTTTCGCCGCGCTGTGAGGTTTGTTGACAATTGCGATCAGGGGCCGGCCGCGGCATGGATCGCCGGGCCTCCCTCGTGACGGCTGCTAATGCAGCCTCCTCGGGATGAGGGCCCGGCGATGACAGTTTCTTGGATGACACGATCAGTGTCGTGCACCGGCCCGCAGCGCTTTCGCAAATCTGTCGCCTAAAAGCAAACCGGCCGACGCTGCATTACAGCAACGCCGGCCGGTTCGCTACCGCGGACCGCTTACTTCACGACGACAAGATCGGCGTCGATCGCAACCGGCTTCGCGATGTTGAAATAGTTCGGCGAGGTCTTGATCACTGTCTCGTGGATCTCGCGGAACTGTTCGGTGGTGCCGTTGCCCTTGATGCGCACGGTATAGTGCAACCGGTCATAGCCCGGCTTCACATCGGGATCGATGCCGAGGAAGCCGCGCAGATCGAGCTCGCCCTGCGTCTCGATCTCGACGCTCTCGAGCTTGATGCCGCGGATCGCGGCACCGGCCACGTAACCGACCATGACGCAGGCATTGAGCGCCGCCATCAGATATTCCTGCGGATTCGGCGCCGTGTTCTCGCCCAGCAACTCGAGCGGTTCGTCGATTCCGAATGTGAAGCGGCGATTGAACGTCTCGCCGCCGAGCTTGTACGATTCGACGGTCGCTTCGCTGCGGGTCTGGCCCTTCCAGGCGGATTTGACGCGAAACTCGACCATGCCCTTGGCCGGCGCGGCCGTCACGTCCTGGACGACTCCCATCAGCGCATCGACATCGATACCGTTGACGATATTGGCAACGGGCTTCTTCATTGCATTGGTACTCATCTCAATTCCCCTTTCTCGGGTTGATCAGGTTTCAATCGGTCTCGCACGGCTCAGCAGAACGAATCTGCCTAACAAAAAGCCGGGGCGATCTCCTCGATCTGCCGGCGGCAGCTCGCATCGAGTCGGCCGACGGTTTCGAGGAAATTCGGATGGGTCATGCCGGATCCGATATAGGTCCAGCGATTCGCCTGGTGCTGCAGGGTCATGAACGTCTCGCGCTCGGCGGCGTTCAGAACGCGTCCGGTCGCAGCCTCGAACGCGGCCAGATCGAACGCGGTCTGCTGCCGGACGCCGCCATCGAGGAAGCCGCCGATTTCGATGTATTCGGCGACCGCCTGGCGGATCTCTTCGGGCGAGCAGCCGGCAGCAATCGTCTCGACCATCAGCGTATCCAGCCGCGCATGCTGTGCTTCCTCCATCCAGTGATGGCGGAGCAGGCTCTTGAACTGCGGATCGAGACCGCGATCGTCCTTGATGCTGTCCAGGAAATGGCGCTGCGTCATCCATTCGATGTGCAGGATGGCGAGTGCCACGGCGAGCGGATGATGCCGCAGGATCTCCGCCGCGATCGCCTCGGGCGGTCCGATTACGTCGCAATCGGTGCCGAAACCCGCCTCGAAATGCCGGCGGAACTCCTTGAAGAGATGAATATGCTTCGCCTCTTCGCTGGCGAACTGCAGCATGGCGCGGGTGCGATAATCGTCGCCCTGCAGATGCGGCCGGGCGTGATCCAGCACGAAGGGCAGGATGAACTCTTCGACCAGGCCGAAGATGCAGAGATAGGCATTGCCACGAATCTGGTTGAGCGTGCGGCATTCTTCCGCATCCAGGAAATCGAGCGCGTCTACGCGCGCCAGGTTTTCGGGCATGAACGGTTTCAAAAAATCGAGCTTCTTGTCGGCGCCGATGATGTCGGCGATCTGCCAATTGATTTTCGCAGATGCCTCGAGGGCGCCTTCGTAACTGTATTGCTGTTGCATGATATTACCCCTGTGCGGTCCCGCGGACCGCGTCGTTGTCGATAAGTGAAATGTAGGGAGAGCGTGTGAAGCGACCGTCAGAACGCGGCGGATGGTCGCGTCAAATGCGCGTCACATCGATGCGATCGGCGTCATTCTTTTCGCATCGAGATGTGTGCGCCGCTCGTGCGATCCGCGCTCATGACAAGTTCGACACGCAAAAAAGCCCCGCCCGGAGGATTGCTCCGGACGGGGTCTCAGGATCGGTTCGATTGTGGGGTGCCGGCGTCGCGTGAACCGGGTGCGCCGACGAGACGGACCCGGAACCGCGCGGCTGTCAGGCCGCGTGGACCGCCTTGCTAGCGCGGCCGTCGCGCGCACGCTGGCGGAACCAGCCGGCAAGCGGGCTGTCGGGCTTTCGCGCAAGCCGTTCGTTCGCGAACATCTCGGCAAGACCATATTGGCCATCCCGCAACGCCGCCTCGATCATCGTCAGATCGAGCACGTCGCGCTGCGCATGCGAGCCGCCGAAGCGATGCGCCACCAGGCGCACCGGACGCAACAAATCCACGGCCATCGTGTAATCGCCCCGGCCGAACGCCTCGATCGCGCGCGCGACCGGCAGGCCGACCTCGCGGATGAGCTGTGCGCCCGAGTCCGTGTCGCCGGCTCGGGCGGCGAGCGTCTTCAACACCCGCTGCACGGCATCCCAGCGCCCGGTCGCGACGAAGGCCATCACCGCGTGCATGTCGTTGAAAGGATAAAAGCCGTCTTCCGCCATCGGTTCGTAGCTGTCGGCCACGTCGACCCAGCGACGGCCGGTTTCGACGCCACGCAGATGCAGCCGCCAGAGCAACGCCGCCGCATCGAGCAGTTCCATCGCGATACCTGTTGGTGCTGGATGGATCGATGCATCGTAGATTTCGAGCGCGCGATCATATTCGCCGCGCTCGAGATGATGGAGCGCAAGATGCCACCAGTTATGGAAGGCAAAGCCGTTGTTCTGCGACCAGTCTTCACTGCGCGTCGCGAGCCAGTCGATACCGGCGTCGAGCCTGCCCTGCATCTCGAGCACATGGGCGACGCCGTGGATCGCCCAGGTGTCGCGCGGGTTGAGCGCGACCGCCTTGCGGCCGACATCTTCAGCCTCGGCATAGTGGCCCATCTCTTCGAGACCGAAGCAGTACATGCCGAGCAGATAGCCATAACCGGCATCGTTCTCGGACCAGTTCGGCAATATGCCGGCGATGCGATCGCGCAGCATGCGACTCTGGCCGAGCAAAAAGTCGGTCTGATGCGCGAACTGCAGCGCGATCATGTCGCGCGGATAGTCGGCGACGACATCGCCGTAACGTTGACAGGCGCCGTGGAAATCGCCTTCGAGCCAAGCGTTGAGGGCCGCGAGATGGCCGCGCTCGCGATCGTTCGCACGGGTTTCATTGCGCGCCATGGCGGCAACCGACTTTGCGACTTCCGGCAACGCGCCTTTTTCGGACGACAGGGCAAAGAGCCCGCCGCGAAAGGCGTGGCCCATCATGAAATCGGGATCGTTGGCCAGAGCGGCATCGATCGCCGCGACCGGATCGTTGAAATAGCCCTGATAGAGCGCGTGGGCCGCCTCGAGTCCGTCGAGCGCACGGCGATTGCTGGTCGAAACGGGTGTACCGCGTTGATCCTTGAGTGACATCGTTGGAAACCCCTGTTCTTTGCGAACCGACAATAAGACGGTGCGGCGCCGGAACCAAATTATCGCCGCCAGATCGGGCGAACACCGGGCCGCATAGCCATGAAAGGAACATAGGGTGGCGCAGTGACGGGCCTGTCACAGGAGGCGTAGCGGCGGCGTGAATTTGGCGTCAGAAACGCACGACCCCGATCGAGGCGGCGCGCCAGCGTTTTGTAGATCAAGCCTCTGATTTCAAAGCGCGATCTGCCGTTGTTGTCGGCTGCTGGCGAAACCCCCTCGTTCCCGCCATAGTGCCGGGCGCTTCGCTCCGGAGAGGAAAATCCATGGATGCCAACACCTATAACGCCACCATCAAATTGTTCGGCTCGGAATGGCAGCCGGAATTTGAAAACCCGGAGAATCTGACGCGCCATTGGGGCCGGAACTGGGGCTGCGACAACGATGTCGGGCAGCTTCGGGCAGTTCTGGTGCACCGGCCCGGCCATGAGTTCGACGTCATCGATCCCTCGAAGCGGATCGAAGAGATCGGATCCTACGGCGATCCCAAAGCCGGCTGGTACTGGCAGTCGAAACGGATTCCACCGCTCGCCGAATTGCAGGCACAGCACGATGCGCTGGTTGCCGCACTCAAGGAAGAAGGCGCCGAGGTGATCTATCTCGAAGGCGTCGAGGGCGGACGCTTCAAATCGATTTATACGCGCGATTCGTCCTTCGCCGTCAAAGGTGGCGCAATCGTCTGCCGCATGGCACCGCGCATGCGGCACGGCGAAGAACTGCCGGTCACACGTACGTTGGCGAAACTCGGCATGCCGATCCTGCGCACCTTGCACGGTACCGCGATGATGGAGGGCGGCACGTTCGCCTGGTTGAATGCGACTAACGCCGTCATCGGCCGCAGCATCCGCGCCAACGACGACGGCATCCAGCAGATCGCCGAAGTCCTTAAATGGCAGGGTGTCACGCTGCATGTCGTCGATCTTTGCGGCTACGACATCCATATCGATGGCTCGCTCTGCATGATCGACGTCAATCTCGCTTTGGTGAACCCGTTCGGTCTTGCCTTCACCTTCCTCGAGACGCTGAAGGAACTCGGCATCCGCACGATCGAGATCGGGTCCGAGGACGATGGCTGGATCATCAACTGTCTCGCCGTGCGGCCCGGCCGCGTGCTGATGCCGGACGGGCTGTCGGACGGGACGCGCAAGCGGCTTGAGAAAGCAGGCGTCGAGATCGTGCCGCTCCCCTATGCCAGCGTGCAGTTGAACGGCGGCGGCATCCATTGCTCGACCTGCCCCTTGATCCGCGATCCGGTCTGACCAGACGGCGAACGGCGGAGGAGCAGGAAGTTGGTAACATATTGATTTAGCTAGATAATCTCTCTAGCCGCCCGCGCGTCGAGGCGCCGGTTTTCGATCGCGCCGCGGCCTTGCGCAATGGCGATCGGGCTTCGCCGCGCCGTCACCAATAACCGCATCCGCCCAATTTTCGGGAACCCTATGCCGAATGGCGCCTTGCCTTAAAGCGCGCGGGTCGGCGAAGGTTGCGGCGCGCATCCAGGAACAGGAGATAATCCGCATGAACGCGTTTCGGCGACGGACCCTCGCGGCAATCGCAATGCTGGCAGCCGGCAGTATCTCCGCATTCGGGATCGCCGAATTGCGCGCCGAGGGCGCGCAGATCGAGCGCACCGAACTCATGAATGTTCCCCTTGGCGTTGCCGAGGGCGTGGACGGCGTCATGGTGCTCTCGGTGCTGCCGCCGGGCGGCGTCGCGCCGAAGCATCATCATCCCGCCGACGAGTTCTCCTATGTACTCGAAGGCGCGATCATACTCACGGTCGACGGCGCCGAGCCGGTCACCTACGCGGCAGGCGAGAGCTATCACATCGACCCCGGCATTCCGCATAGCGCGACGAACGCGAGCGAGACCGAGCCGACGCGCATCCTGGTGTTCTGGACCGCCGAGGCCGGAAAGCCGCTCACCGAAATGGACGAATAGACGGCCCGGGCCGCGGATCGGAATAGGCTCTATGGCAGAAGATCAGCAGCGCGCGCGGCCTGCGGCGGAGGCCGCAGCAGCAGACCCGGCCGCAGCAGACGCTTATGTGCCAACCTCGATCGCACTCGAGCGGCTGATCGCGGCCGTGCGGACTGACGAGGTGCGCGTCGACTGGATCGTCAATCGCCTCGACCAGCGGTCGTTCGGCCTGATGTTGCTGGTGCTCGGCGTGTTCGGTCTCATCCCGGGCATCACGTCGCTGGCCGGCATCCTGCTGTTGTTTCCGGCGGGGCAGATGATTTTGGGGGGCGAGCATCCGGCCCTGCCGCACTTCGTCGCGGGCTGGCGTATCCGCACCACGCGATTGCAGGGAACGCTCGCCCATGTGCGCCCCTTGTTGCAACGCATGGAGCGCATCGTCCATCCGCGCTGGCTCAATCCGTTCGGTAAATCGCGGCGGATGGTCGGTGTGGTCGTGCTGCTGCTGGCGATCACGATGCTGCCGCCGGTGCCGCTGTTTCATATCGTGCCGGCCTCGGCGATCATCCTGATCTCCTTCGCGTTCCTCGAAGAGGACGGGTTGCTGCTCACGCTCGGCATGGCGGCAGCCGCGATCTCGCTCGCGGTGACCGGCGTGACGGTATGGGGTGCGCTGCATGCAACCGGCCTGCTGGACGACGCGACCGGTGCGCTGTAGCGCAGCGCGCTTTCGTTCGCCCGAGAACCGCGATCGTAATTAGAGATTGGTTTCGCGATAGCCGCGGCTGACCACGGCCGATATCTCGCGCTTCAGCCAATCGACATCTTTGGAGCGGTCGCCGAAGCGCAGCGGATCGAAGATCGCGGCATCGAACGAGTGCGCATCGCCGGCAACGAAATCGGCGATCAGGCGACCGGTCGCGGCGGAATAAGTGACGCCGCCCGAGTTCATCGCCGTTGCGATAAAGAGCCCCTCATGCGACGGCACGGGGCCGATCAAAGGCATATCGTCGGGCGTGAAGCTCTCCGGCCCGTTGACGAACCGGCGGATCGGAGCGGTTTCGAGCGCGGGGAAGATCCGCGCGGCGGCCTCGAAATAGGGCGCGATCTTGTCCCAGTCCTCGCCGAGCAAGGTAAAGGCGAACGGTTCCGGCAGATCTTCGGCCGCAATCGTGCGCGCATTCTCGTCGAAGAACCCGACCAGCATGCC
This sequence comes from Dongiaceae bacterium, assembly GCA_040902645.1. Lineage (GTDB taxonomy): Bacteria > Pseudomonadota > Alphaproteobacteria > Dongiales > Dongiaceae > JAWXBK01. The sequence goes on from JBBDWW010000198.1 coordinate 23,006, forward strand.
GCCCACTTCCTCGCGGCCGTAGAACAAATCTTCGGGCGAGACGAAGGATGGCGTCTCGCGCGGCAGACGCGGCTGGGTATTCGCGATCACGTAGAAATGCTCGCAGGCCCATTGCGCGAGCGTGACATCGACCGGCAGCAGGAGATCGCGCGACCAGAGCCCGGCGGCGATCACCACGATTTCGGCCTCGATCGGACCCGTCGTCGTCTCGACACCGGCGATGCGCCCGCCACGCATAAGGAGGCCGGTGACGGCGCATTGCTCGACGATCTTCGCCCCGGCGCGGCGCGCAGCCTTGGCATAGGCCGCCACCAGATCGGCCGGATTGAGCCGGCCCGCCAGCGGATTCCACCAGGCGGCATCGATCGCATCGCCGTTCAGCAGCGGATGCATCGAAGCCGCTTCGCGACCCGTCATCATGCGCGCATCGACGCCGCGCTCGGCGGCGCCGCGCTGATAGATTTCAAGCCCGGCGATCGCAGCCCCGCCATGGGCGAGGAAGAGCCGACCGGTCTTCAGCCAGCCGGTATCCTGCTCGGTCTCGCGCTTCAGCCGCTCGAACGCATCGAAGGCGTAGAGCACCATCGCATCGTGGCTGCCGCCCGGGCGCCAGATCAGATTGCCGGCGGAATGCCAGGTGGTGCCGCTGCCGAGCCGGTCGCGCTCGATGAGGGTGACGTTACCGAGGCCGCGCTCCGCGAGATGCCAGGCGGCGCTGCAACCGACCGCGCCGCCGCCCACCACCAGGATCCGTTGCGGCATCGATCGCTCCGCTCAGAGATTGGATGCGCCGCCCAAGGCTCGACGCAAATACATTACAGCGGGTGAACGTCGCGCCGCCTAGAGCTGTACTTCGTCCGGATGGCCCTCGTACCAGCCGAGGAACCCGCCATGGCTCTGATAGCCCAATAGCCGCCGGACCGGCTCCGGATAACGCTCCGCGATCTCGCGCGGCACCATGAGATAGTGATTCTCCTCGTGGCGCAGCCAGCCAAGCGAATAAGTGTTCACCAATCCCATGCGCGGCCGATTCGATTTGTTCGCACCGCCACCATGCCACACCGAGCCCATATAGAAGAGCACCGAGCCCTTCTTCATCGGCGTCTGCACCGACTCTTCCATGGCTGGCGGCCACGGCTCCCGGCGACGATGACTGCGCGGCACGACATGGGTCGCGCCATTCTCGATCGTGAACTCGTCGAGCGCCCAGTTGGCGCTGATCTGCCATTCCATGCCCGGCATGCGCACGGGATAGATGCCGTCGTCGCGATGCAGCCGCTGCGGCGCCTCGCCTGGCTGAATCTCGATGCCGGTCAGGCTGCCGAATTGATAGTTCGCACAATGTTGCAGCAGGATCTCGTCGGCCATCCTGAGCACCAGCGGGTGGCCGGCAAGCAACGCCGAGCTTTTCGACTTCGCCAGAATGCCCGAGATTCGCAGCGTGCTGTAACCATTGAAATCGTTCTCGGTTCTACGGCCGTCTTTGTCGAAATAGGGGCGCAACTCGCGGGCGACATCGTCCATCAGCGTCGTCGCAGCAAGCTCACTGACGATGACAGCACCATCGCGCCGGAAGGCTTCGACGATCGCACCGGGATCGTCCTTGGCCTGAAAGGTTTGAATGCCCATCCTCTGCATGCCCTGTTGTCGTGCCGTCAGTTGCGGAAGTCGGCGATTTCCGGATACCAGCCGAGAAAACCCGCGTGACTCGAATAGCCGAGCAATTGCCGCACCGGTTCCGGATAGCTTTCGGCGACCGCACGCGGCACCGTCAGATAATGATTCTCCTCGACGCGAAGCCAGCCGAGCGAATAGGTGTTCACGAGACCGATGCGCGGCTTGTCGCTCGCATTGGCGCCACCGCCATGATAGGTCGTGCCGAGATAGAGCAGCAGCCCGCCCTTCTTCATCGCGGTCTGAATCGTCTTGTCTTCCTTCAGCGAGTCGGCCTCGGTCAGCAGATGGCTGCCGGGAACAACGCGCGTTGCGCCGTTCTCGGGCGTGAAATCGGTCAGCGCCCAGAGCGCGCTGATCTGCCATTCGACGCCGGGGATGCGGAGCGGATAAATCGAATCGTCGCGATGAAGAACCTGCGCCTTTTCGCCCGGCCAGATCTCGATCGCGGATGCCGATCCGAGCCGAAAGCTCGAGCAATGCGGTCCCAGAACCGTGTCGGCAATATCGAGCACCAGCGGATGTGCGATCAGTTCGGCGGCTGCGCGCGATTTGCCGAGCACGCCCGACAGTCGCAGCGTCGTGAAGCCGTTGAAGGCGCTTTGCTGCACCTTGCCTTCGGAGTCGAACCAGGGTCGCAGTTCGCCAACGACCGCATCGATCTTTTCCATCGGTAACGCGTTGGTAATCAGGACTGCCCCATTGCGCCGCAATGCCGTCACGATAGGGTCGGTTGCGACCTGGGCATCGACATCAAAACTCTGAATCGCATACTTTCGGGCTCTCATGTCCGGGCCGCCTTTCTTCGGTTTTTCTTGGGTTCTCCGTCGTATTCGCCCGCCAATTGGCTCATTGATCGGCCAATCAACGATCGAATAAACATATTCTAGCACGACGAATATGCGGATGATCCAGAGGGTCCGTTTTTGTTCCCGTTTTAAGGGCTCATTGGCGAATATCCATTTCACAATCGGCGAATTTGGCGAAATGATCGTGCGCTCGAAGCCATAGCTCGATAGACAATGGCATGGCAGGATCAAAACCCGTTTCTGCAATCAATTGGCAATGAAGATGCCCCTGATCATCGATTGCGATCCCGGCCTCGACGATGCCGTGGCCATCGCACTCGCGGCCGCTGCGCCCAAAATCGATATCGCGGCGATAACGAGCGTTGCCGGCAATGCCAACATCGATATGACGACAGGCAATGCGCTTGCCATCGTGGCAGCGCTCGGTCTCGACATTCCGGTTTATCGGGGTGCAGCGAGTCCGCTTGCCGGGCAACCCCGCTACGGCACCGCGCTTTGGGGCGGCGACGGATCGCTTGGCCTCACGCCATCGCGCAACGCGATTGCCGGCGATGCGATCGAATTTCTCGGTGCAGCGCTCGACCGGGCCGCACCACGTTCCGTGACGCTCTGTCCGATCGGGCCGCTGACCAATCTCGCGCTCGTCCTGCCCGCCCGGCCCGCGCGCGCGACGGCGATCGCGCAGATGATTATCATGGGCGGTGCGTTCGGGGGCGGCAATGTCACGCCGGTTGCCGAGTTCAACATCTGGTTCGACCCGCCGGCAGCCGCGGAGGTTTTCGCCGCCGACATTCCGGCCGTCGTCGTGCCGTACGATCTCACGCGGCATGTCGTGGTCGATGAAGTTCGTATTGCTCGGCTGGCGGCTGCGACGCCGCGCGCGGCACGCATGTGCGGCATGCTGTTGCCGCTCGCCGGCAGCGACAGCCATCCGAGTTCGATCCACGATGCCTGCACCGTTGGCTGGCTGCTGTGGCCGGAACTTTTCAGCGGCGAAACCGGAATCGTATCGGTCGACGATCATGAAGGTGAAGACTTCGGTCGCACCCGCCTTCGCTCCGATCCGAAAGGCCGGCATCGCGTGCTGATGCGGGTCGATCGCGATCCGTTTCTCGATGCGATGGTTGCGGCGATTGTGGGGGCGTCATGAGCATCGTCGTGGTCGGCAGCATCAATGTCGACGTCACCGGCTATCTGGATCGCCTGCCGCGGCCGGGCGAGACGCTGCATGGCGAGCGCTACACGATCGGGCTTGGCGGCAAGGGTGCCAATCAGGCGGCAGCGGCCGCACGGCTCGGCGGCACCGTCACCATGATCGGCCGGGTCGGCAACGATCCGTTCGGCGACACCGCCCTCGATGCGCTCGGTGGATTCGGCGTCGATACCGCATCCGTTCAGCGCGACACAAAGAATGCGACCGGCATCGCGCTGATTGGCGTCGACCGGCACAGCGAGAATATGATTGTGGTCATCGGCGGCGCCAATCTGGCGCTCGATGACAGCGACCTCGACCGCGCGCGTGCGCAGTTCACGGCGGCGAAGGTTCTGCTGACGCAGCGCGAGATCCCGTTGGCAGTCACCCTGCTGGCAGCCGAGCGCGCGCGGGCGGCCGGTGCGATCGCAATTCACGATCCGGCACCCGCGCCTCCCGGCGGCCTGCGCGACGAGTCGCTGCACGCGTTCGACATTGTGACGCCGAACGAAAGCGAGGCGGAAGCGCTGCTCGGCTTTCGGCCCGACAATCCCGCGGATGCGCAGCGTGCCGCGCAGGCGCTGATGGCGCGCGGCGCGCGCATCGCGATCGTCAAGCTCGGCGCGCGCGGGCTTCACGTCGCCGGCCCGGATGTCGATCTGTTCATCCCGCCGTTCCGGGTCGCGAGCGTCGATTCCGTCGCCGCCGGCGATTGTTTCAATGGCGGGCTGGCCGATGCCCTGGCGCGGGGCCTGAAGCTGGTCGAGGCGGCGCGATTTGCCGCCGCCTGCGGCGCGCTTGCGACCACGCGCTATGGGGCTGCCGCCTCCGCGCCCACCCGCGCCGAGGTCGAAACCCTGCTCGCGCAGGGTTGATTGCGGTCAATCCGGCATTTCGATAGAGTTTTTACAACCAACAAGGGGAGGTTCCTCATGATTCGCAAACCGATCACCCGTCGCACGGCGCTCGCCGGCATGGCGGGCACCGTCACCCTCGCCGCCACGTCGACGCGGCTGCGCGCCGCCGGGCAGATTACCGTTCTGAACTGGCAAGGTTACGGCACCGACGAAGCCTGGGCTCTCGAGCTGTTCAAGGAAAAGACCGGCTACGAGGTCGTGCATGATTATTTCAACTCCGAACAGGAAATGCTGACCAAGCTGCGCACCGCACCTGGCGCCTACGACGTCGTGTTGATCAACAGCATCTATGTCGAAGCCGCCGCCAGCGAAGGGCTGATACAGCCGATCGACACGTCGACGATCGGTCATTTTGGCGATCTTGCACCGTCGCTGCGCGACAGCGAACGCTTCGTGATCGACGGACAGCATCATGCCATCGCCTGGGTCTGGGGCGTGACGTCGTTTGCCTACAGCACGGAACGAATCTCGGAGCGCCCGGACTCGATTCAGGCGCTGTGGGATCCGGCCAATGCCGGCAAAGTCGGCTGGCGCGACGACGCGCTGGAATCGATTCAGCTCGGTGCGATCGCGACCGGCCAGGATATGAACAATCCGACCGACCTCGATGCGATCCGCGAAAAGCTGATGGCACTCGGTCCGCAGATCAAGACCTTCTGGTCATCCGAAGACGAGTGGAACAAATACATGGCGGCCGGCGATTACGATATTGCGACCTACTGGTCCGGCTCTGCCGCGCGCTCGAAGAAGGCGATGGGTCTGCCGGTCGAGTTCGTGGTGCCGTCTGAGGGTGCGATCGGTTGGTTCGACGGTCTCTGCATCGCGACCGGCGCGCCCGATCCAGCGGGTGCCGCAGCGTTCATCGATTTCATGGTCGATCCCGAGTTCTATGTGCGCTGGGACAACGAGATCGGTGCGCCGGCCTCGGCCAACGAGAAGGCGAACATGGGGCTGCCGGAAGATGCGATGAACCGCGCCGTGCTCGGCGACCCCGAAGTCGTCAAGCGGCTGCAATGGATGGCGCCGATCTCCGACGAGCAGCTTCAGGCGAATCAGGAGCTGTGGGACGAGGTGAAGACGAGCTTCGTTCAGTAATCGCAAGGCCAGCAGCCGCTTGATGGATGCGACAAGCCGGCGCCGGTGGGCGATCGCAGGGCTCACCGGCCCCGCCTATCTCTGGCTCGCCTTGACGGTGTTCCTGCCGCTCTCGGCCATGCTCTATTTTTCGTTCCTCACGGCCGCCCCGATCGGCGGCCGTGAGTCAGCGTTTACGCTCGAGCATTACATCGGTTTCTTCACCAAGTCGGTCTACTGGTTCAACGCCCGCCGCTCGCTCGAGCTCGGCGTCCATGTGACCTTGCTCTGCATCCTGATCGGCTACCCGGCGGCGCTTGTGCTGGCGAAGCAGATCAGCGGGCGCTGGCGCGAGGCGCTCTTTCTCCTGATCATCCTGCCATTCTGGAGCAACGCGCTGGTCCGCACATTCTCATGGACCATGGTGCTGCGCGGCGACGGGCTGATCGGACGTATAGTCAATCCGCTGCTGCCGGCCGGCTGGGAGTTCGACCTTTTATTCACCTACCCGGCGATCGTGATCGGCCTGGCGCACGCCTATCTGCCCTACGCAATTCTCACGATCTATATCTCGCTGCAGGCGATTGACGATTCCTTCATCGAAGCGGCGCGCAGCCTCGGCGCCTCGCGCCTCAAGGCGTTCCGGCGTGTCACCCTGCCGCTCAGCATTCCGGGCGTGCTGGCCGGTATTTTCCTCATCTTCGTGCCGGTCATCGGCTCGTTCATGGAGCCCCGCATCCTCGGCGGCAAGAACGCGATCATGCTGGGGCCGATCATCGAAAATCAATTCGTGACCGCCTTCAACTGGCCGCTCGGCTCGGCGCTGTCCTTCATCATGCTCGGGATCGTGCTGCTGGCGCTGGCGATCGCCTCGCCGGTGCTGCGCCGGCATCTTTCGGTCGGCTGACCAGAATGACCGCCAACACGGGACGCTGGATCGGCAGGACCTATCTCGGGCTGGTGCTGGTGTTTCTCTATCTGCCGATCGCCATCATGATCCTGATGGCGTTCAACCGGTCGGCGCTCTACGAGCTGCCTTTCACCTTCGACACAATCTGGTTCGAGGCGCTGGCCAAGAACGATCGCCTGCTGACCGCCAGTTTCAACAGCGTGGTGATCGCCGCCGTCAACGCCGTTATCGCAACGACAATAGGCACGCTCGCGGCGCTCGGGCTTGCGCGCTACAGCTTTCGCGGCAAGCGTCTGCTGCAGCTTCTACTGTTCCCGCCGATCACCATTCCCTGGTTGATCATCGGCACCTCGATGCTGGTGTTCTTTTTCTGGACTGGCATCGGGCGCGGGCTGCACGCGATCCTGCTCGGCCATGTCGCACTGTCTCTGCCCTATGTGATCGTGGTGGTCGGCGCGCGGCTTGCGAGTTTCGGCCCGCAGCTCGAAGAGGCGGCGGCAACATTGGGTGCGACGCCCTGGCAGATATTGTGGCGGGTGACCGCGCCCATCCTCGCGCCCGGCATCATGGCGGCAGCTCTGTTCGCTTTTGCCGTCTCATTCGACCAGTTCGTGATTTCCTACTTCCTCGCAGCACCGGGCACGTCCACATTGCCGGTCGAGATCTATACTTCGATCCGCAAGGGCTTCACGCCGGAGATCAACGCCATATCCTCGATCATCATCCTGGTTTCGATGGGACTGATGATGCTGGTGGTGCGGCATTTCCGCTTCGGCGGCGAGCGCTAGAGAATGAGCCGCGTCGAAATCGCCCATCTCTGCAAGCATTATGACAGCGTGACCGCGCTCGACGACGTATCGATCGCCTTCGAGGACGGCGAATTCTTCGGCCTGCTCGGCCCCTCCGGCAGCGGCAAGACGACCCTGCTGCGCGCGCTTGCCGGCTTTGTCATTCCCGATTCCGGCACGATCCGTTTCGACGGGCAGCGGGTCGAGAATGTGCCGGTGCATCGACGCGAGATCGGCATGGTGTTCCAGAACTATGCATTGTTCCCGCATCTGACCGTCAACGAGAACATCGCCTTCGGTCTGTCGGTGCGCGGCCGGCCGCGCGAGGAAACCGTGAAGCGGGTCGATGCGATGCTGGGCCTCGTTCGCCTGCAGGGTCTGGGCGAGCGCAAGCCGCGTCAGCTCTCCGGCGGGCAGCAGCAGCGCGTGGCGCTCGCGCGCGCGCTCGTCACCGATCCGAAGATCCTGCTGCTCGACGAGCCGCTCGGCGCGCTCGACCGGCGGCTGCGTCAGGAAATGCAGGTGGAACTGCGCGAGATCCAGCGCTCGACCGGTATCACCGCCGTGTTTGTGACGCATGATCAGGAAGAGGCGCTGACCCTCTCCGACCGCATCGCCATCATCGATCGCGGCCGTTTGATCCAGATTGGTTCGCCGCGCGATGTATACGAACGCCCCGACACGGTGTTCGCCGCCCAGTTTCTCGGCGATGCCAATCTGTTTCAGGGCATTGCCGACGGTGACCGGCTGACACTGTCCGGCGGGCAGATCCTGCGCACAGCGGGGCCGAATAGCGGCACCGTCGTGGTGCGGCCGGAAAAGATCGGGGTCTATCCCGCGGGCGCAACGTTAACCACAGACAATCGTCTTGACGGCGAAATTCTGCAGGCCATCTTCTCCGGTGCCAGCGTCACCTATCGGGTTCGCGTGCCGGCTCTCGGCGAGATACCCTTGCTCGCCTTCCTGCAGAACCAGGCGGGGGACGTGCTGGCGCCGGGCGCGCGCGTTTCGCTCGCCTGGTCGGCGGCCCACACCGTACCCGTTGCGTCGTGAGACAATCGTTATGACAGACAAGGCTCTTAAGTTCGGTCCGCTGGGCCCCGACACGGTGCATGTCTGCGTCGACATGCAGCGTCTGTTCGGCGAAGAGACGCAATGGCATACGCGCGATCTCGCCGGCATCCTGAAGAATACGGCACGTATCATCGCGCATGCACCGGCGAACACGGTCTTTACGCGCTTCCGCACGCCCATCACGGCCGACGAGGCGCCGGGCCAGTGGCGCCATTATTACCAGCGCTGGGATAAAGTACTGGCGAGCCGGTTGCCGGAAGACATGTTCGGGGTGATGCCCGATCTGGCGGGCTTTGTGCCGCCGGCCGTCGAGATCGACAAGACGACCTATAATGCATTCGAGTCACCCGCCTTCGAGCAGGCGCTTGACCGGCTCAAGCCAAGGGCGTTGATTTTCAGCGGCGTCGAAACCGATGTCTGCGTGCTGGCGACCTTGCTGGCCGCCGTCGATCGTGGCTATCGGTCGATCGTGGCGCGCGATGCGGTCGCGAGCGGCAATGCAATCGGGCATCGCGCGGCGCTCGAAATGGTCATCGTCCGCTACGACATGCAGATCGAGATTGCCGACACCGCCGATATTCTGGCGCAATGGC
>JBBDWW010000199.1:0-4887 GCA_040902645.1 Dongiaceae bacterium
CGGTACCGAATGGTACGGCATGTTCATCATCTTCATCCCGGTCTACATGTTCCTGCTGTTGCCGGTGCGGATGGTGCTGGCCGGCGAAACGCAGGGCTTTCTGCGCGCGGCCGGCACCGTGCATTGGGGGCTGACGATCTGCGTCTTCTCCCTCAGCCATGCCGCCTATTTGCTGATGCTGCCCGGCGACGATGCCGCGGCGGGCGCGGGGTTGTTACTGTTTCTCGTCATCGTGACCGAGGCGAACGACGTCGCGCAATATTTCTGGGGAAAATTGTTCGGCCGCGCGCGCGTGACGCCGAGCATCAGCCCGAACAAGACATGGGCCGGTTTGATCGGCGGCATCGCGACCAGCGCGTTGCTCGCGGGCCTGCTCGCCTTCCTGACGCCGATGGACTGGTGGATCGCGGCCCTGATTGGGGCCGCGGGTGGTATCGCCGGGTTCTGTGGCGATCTCGTCATGTCCGCCGTCAAGCGCGATCTCGGCATCAAGGATACCGGCGGTATGTTGCCGGGCCATGGCGGCATTCTCGATCGCGTCGACAGCCTGGTGTTCACGGCGCCCTTGTTCATGCACTTCATCCGCTATTTCTATTACTGAGCGAGGGAGCGGGCGCGCGATGGCCGCAACGACCAGCGATCGCCCCGCCGCGTTGTTGCGCTGGCTCTTCTTCTTTCTGATCGTGCGGCCGGCGGTGCTGGTTCTGCTCGGGCTCAATCTGCGTCATCGCGAAAGATTGCCGAAGCAGGGCCCGGCCATTCTCGTCGCCAATCACAATTCCCATCTCGATACGCCGGTTTTGATGAGCCTGTTTCCGCAGCGTCTGCTGCCGCGGCTGCGCCCGGTCGCGGCGGTCGATTATTTTCTCAAGGACAAGCGGCGCGCCTGGTTCGCGCGCAACATCATGGGTATCATTCCGCTCGAACGGCGGGCTCAAGGTCAAACGGAGGGGGGCGGTGGCGATCCGCTGCTGGCGCTCGAACGCGCACTCGATCGGGGCGACATCCTCATTCTCTTTCCCGAGGGCACGCGCGGGGAACCCGAGCGGATGACCGCGCTCAAATCCGGCATCGCGCATCTCGCGCGGCGCCGGCCCGACGTGCCGGTCGTGCCGATCTTCATCCACGGGCTCGGCAAGGCGCTGCCGAAGGGCGAGGCACTGCTGGTACCGTTTTTCGTCGATCTCTTCGTCGACGAAACGATCACCTGGAGCGGCGATCGCGCGCAGTTCATGGAAGATCTCGCGTCGCGCTTCGAGGGGCTCGCGCTGGAAGCGCCGCCGCCGGACTGGCAGTGATGACGATACTGTTGCTGATCGCCTTCCTCTGGGGTGCTGCGGAAGCGAGTGTTTTCTTTATCGTGCCCGATCTCTGGATCAGTTATGTCGCGATGCGGCGCGATGCGATCGCGGGCCTGCGGGCGGCGTTTTTCGCCGCGGCCGGTGCGGTCTGTGGCGGCGTGATCCTGTGGCATTTTACGCTCGCCGATCCGGATGCGGTTGCCGCGTTGCTGATCGCCTTGCCGGGAATCGATGCAGCGATGCGCGTCGAGGTCGGCAATGCGATGGCGGCGGGCTGGTTCGATGCCATCTTCGCCGGCGGCGTGAGCGGCATTCCCTACAAGCTCTTCGTCGCCGAGGCGGCGATGCGCGCGATCGATCCGGCGGCGTTCTTCGCAGTTTCGGTCTTTGCGCGGCTGCTGCGGTTTCTCGCGGTCGGCTGGCTTGCCGCGTTCGTCAGCGGGCGTTTGTCGCAGCGCTGGCGGCTTCCGGTCTGGGCCGCGTTCTGGCTCGCGCTCTATGCCGGCTATTTCGCGCTGTTCGGCTTTTAGATCGCCGCACAGGTCTCGAGGAATTCGCGGATCTTGACGATGTTCTTGCGGCCCGGCTTGTCCTCGACGCCGGAGGAGACGTCGACCGTATCGGCGCCGGCGATACGCACCGCCTCGCGCACATTCCCCTTATGCAGCCCGCCCGAAAGCATCCAGGGGATGGACCAGCTGTGCCCGGAGAGCAGCGTCCAGTCGAACGTGCGCGCATTGCCGCCGGGCAATGGTTTCGCCTGGCCGGGCTTTTGCTTCGGCGGCTTCGCATCGAACAGCAGCCAGTCGGCGACGGATTCGTAGGCGCGCGCGAGGCCGGCATCGCCTTCGGCGGCGATGGAAATCGCCTTCATCACCGGCAGGCCGAACTGGGCGCGGATATAAGCGGTGCGATCCGGCGGCTCGGCGCCATGAAGCTGCAGCATGTCGAGCTTGCAGGCTTCGAGGATCGCGCCGATCCGCTCGTCGCCCTCGTCGACGATCAGCCCCACGCGACGCACCGAGGCCGGGACGCGCGCACATAATTTTGCGGCTTCTTCCGTCGTCACGCAGCGCGGGCTCGGCGGATAGAAGACGAAGCCGACGAAGGCCGCGCCGCCGCCGACCGCAGCGTCCAGCGTCGCTGCCGAATTGATACCGCAAATCTTGGCCTGGACTGTCATGGCGTTGGGACCATCATGGCGTCGATATGGGGACGCCGCCGCCGCGCCGCCAGTTCGCGAGCCGGTCGAGGGCGAGTGCCATCATCGCGACCGAGCCGAGCGAGGAGGCGACCGCGATCACATTGAAAAGAAACAGCACCATGTAGGGCGCTGCTTCGCGCAAGGGCGCTACGATCAGGGTCGCGACGATGCTGACGGCGACGATCGGCAGATTGACCGCCAGATAAGCGCCGACCAGGCGGAACCCATTGCCCCGCGAGAGACGCCAGGCCTCCGCGAAACCGATCTTCCAGTCGAGCGCGGCCGCGTAGACGGTGAACATGAGCCGCAATGCGACCCCCATCATCACGCCCAGAAAGATCAGCATCAGGACGAATGCAGCGCCCTGATTGCCGACAATGTTCATCACCATCGAGATGGTGAACGCGGCCGGCAAAGCGAGCACGAACAGAAAGAGAAAGGCGAGCACGAAACGCACCAGCACGCGCACTTCGCGCATGCTCCAGCGCAGGCCGAGCAGCGTTCCGTTCGCCGCGGGTCCGATCAGCAAGAGCCGCGTCAGGTTTGAAATCAGAAAGGCGATCATCACCAGTGCCGCACCCCAGAGGAACAGCAGCGGACCCCAGGGCACGGGTTCCGCTGTCGCGCCTTCCGACGTCGGCACCGGCGGCCAGGCCGGCATCGCGGCACCGACCAGCGCATCGAAACCGAAGCCGAGCAGCAACAGCGGCAAGGCGAGCAGGATCGCACGATCGCGCAGCCGCCACAGCGCGCGCCAGGTTGCGACGGCGAGTTCGATCGGATCGATTTTCGGTGGCGCGGCGACGCTCACGGGCGGGCCGGCTCCCTGAGGGATTTGGCCAGCGAATCGGCAATCGCGCGCGCGGCCGCCGCCGGATCGGGCGCGGCATTGATCGGCCGGCCGATCACCAGATAATCCGCACCGGCGGCGATCGCATCGGCCGGCGACATGATCCGCTTCTGATCGTGGGTCGCTGCACCAAGCGGGCGGATCCCCGGCACCACCAGTTTGAAACCGGCGCCGCAATCGCGCCGCAGCATCGCGATCTCACGCGACGAGCAGACGACACCGTCGAGCCCGTTGTTTTGCGCGAGCGCAGCCAGACGCCGGACCTGCGACAAGACCGGCCCGCTCTGGCCGACCGAGGCGAGATCCGCATCGTCGAGTGAGGTCATCACCGTGACCGCCAGCAGCAGCGGCTTGTGACCGGTTTTCGCTGCCATCTCGTCGCGCGCGGCGCGTGCGGCCGCGAGCATCGCCGGCCCGCCGCCGGCATGCACATTGAACATCGCCGGACGGATTGCGGAGGCGGCGCGGATCGCGCCGGCCACCGTGTTCGGTATGTCGTGAAATTTCAGGTCGAGAAACAGACGCTGCGGATCGAGCCCGGCTTTCTCGATACCGGACGGTCCGTGCTGCACGAAAAACTCGAGACCGATCTTGCAGCCCCAGACATGCGGCTCGACCGCGCGCGCGAGGTCTCTTACGCGCCCGATGTCGGTGGCATCGAGCGCTGCAATGATCCGCCGTGGTTCCATGGCGCTAAACCTGCCCCGGACCCTGTGCGGGCGGCAAGCCCGTCGGCACGCTGGCGGGAGGCACGGCAACCGGCAGGCCGGGCGCGGGCTGTGCCGAGACCCGGCTGCGTTCGGCCGCCTGGCGGCGGAGGTCGCGCAGTTCGGCCGCAAGCCGCTCGTTCTCGTGGGCGAGGTGACGCATCCGCCGCCGTCGCGCGCCGCCGGTCAGCCAGGAGAGCAGCAACCCGATCAGCAACCCGACCGCCAGCGAACCGAGCAGGATGAGAAAGGCGGGTGCCTCGATCCGCCAGGGCAGCGGCCAAAGGTCGATCGTGACCGGGGCGCGGTTCATCACCGCAAACAGCACCGCCGCCACCGCGATCGGCAACGTCACGATCCAGGACAAGCGTTTCATGATGGGACCCGACCGAACTCGGCGGGGCGATCGCGCAGCGAGAGAAGGGGCCGGCCTCGCGCCGGATCAGACACCGAGACCGTCCGGTCGGCGCGTCGTCTCGGTAACCTCGTCGTCGTACTCGTCCTCGCCATTCGACCCGTCGGATCCCTCGCCATTGAGCCGCTCGCGCAGCTGCTTGCCGGTCTTGAAGAAGGGCACGGCCTTGCGCGCGACCGCGACCGCCTCGCCGGTCCGCGGATTGCGGCCGATGCGGGCATCGCGCGTCTTCACCGAAAAAGCTCCGAATCCGCGTAATTCGACGCGGTCGCCGCGGGCCAGGGCCGCCGTGACCTCTTCGAAAATCGCACTCACGATGCGTTCGACATCGCGATGATACAGATGCGGATTGTTCTGCCCGATCTTGGCGATCAGCTCCGACTTGGTCATGCGCCTTCTCCCCCGAGCGG
>JBBDWW010000200.1:0-4840 GCA_040902645.1 Dongiaceae bacterium
CGCACGCCTCGAAGATGTATCCGACAGCCTCGTCGATGCGATGCTGGCGCCGCGCGGCGACAACGAACTGACCTTCGAAGAACCCTCGCAACGAGGCGCAACGGCGCCCAGGGAGACCGCGTCATGACAGCGATCGGCTTTATCGGGCTTGGCAATATGGGCGGACCGATGGCGGCGAACCTGGTCAAGGCCGGGCATGACGTGACCGGCTTCGATCTGGTCGCCGCGTCCTGCGCTGCAGCCCGCGCGAACAAGGTCGCCATTGCGACCGATGCGATATCCTGCGTGCGCGATCGCGATATCGTCGTCACCATGCTGCCGGCGGGGCGTCACGTGCGCGCGGTCCATCGTGAGATCGTGCCGGCGATGAAGCGCGGCACGCTGCTGATCGATTGTTCGACCATCGATGTCGCGAGTGCGCGCGATGTGCATGCGCTTGCATCCGCCGTCGACCTGCTCAGCCTCGATGCGCCGGTCTCGGGCGGTGTCGCGGGTGCGGCGGGGGCGACGCTCACCTTCATGGCCGGCGGCAGCGACGCCGCCTTTGGGACCGCCGAACCCGTTCTTGCGGCGATGGGCAAGCGCGCCGTGCATTGCGGGCCGGGCGGTGCGGGCCAGGCCGCGAAGATCTGCAACAACATGCTGCTCGGCATTTCGATGATCGGCGCCTGCGAGGCCTTCGCGCTGGCGGCCAAACTCGGGCTCGATGCGCAGAAGCTGTTCGACGTGGTTTCGACCTCGTCGGGCAGTTGCTGGTCGGTCAATACATACTGTCCGGTGCCCGGCGTTGGCCCGAAAAGCCCGGCCGACAACGGCTACAAGCCCGGCTTCGCCGCCGCTTTGATGCTGAAGGATCTGAAACTCGCGCAGGAAGCGGCCGCCGATGTGCGGGCTGCGACGCCGCTCGGTGCGGCCGCCTGCGCGCTTTACGAGGCGATGGTCGAAGGCGGTGAGGGCGAGCGCGATTTTTCCGCCATGCTGCCGCGTTTGATGCAGGCCGCGCGCGAGGGTTAACGCGCCCGGCTTCCGGCAGAATTTCAGCCCTGCCCGCCTTTGCGTCGATTTCTCTCCGGTCGTTAATGCCCGACGGCCGGCTTTGGATTGCTCCGCCGGCTTCCCCATGCAATGATTATGGGTATTCTCTGTTTACCCACTGGCCCGGCCGATCGGGGCCTGACCGACCGATATCCCGGAACCGATGGGCCGGGGTTTCGCCTGTCGAACCGCGCCGGTTTCGGTGCCACCCGCACCATCGGGCGATAGGAGGCCGTCATGGCCGTAACCCCTCCAGATCCGACACGCCGCTTCCGGTTTCCTTCGGCCTTCACGATTCTCTTCGGCCTGATCGTCGTGGTCGCGGTCCTCACCTGGATCATCCCTGCCGGTCAGTACGAAATCGCCTATTCCGAGGCACTCGACCGCGACGTGCCGGTCGCCGGCACCTATACGTCGGTCGACGCCAATCCGCAGGGTCCGATCGACGTGATCCTCGCGCCGATCGCCGGGCTCTATGACCCGGAAACCTACGAGGCGAACGCCATCGACGTGGCGCTGTTCGTGCTGGTGATCGGCGGGTTCATTGGCGTCGTTGCCGCGACCGGCGCGATCAATGCGGGCGTCACACGCGCCATGACCGCCATGAAAGGCCGTGAGAAATGGATGATTCCGGTTCTCATGGCGCTCTTTGCCTTCGGCGGCACGACCTATGGCATGGCCGAAGAAACGCTGGCGTTCTACATGCTGCTCATCCCGATCATGATCGCGGCGCGCTTCGATGCGGTGACGGCCGTGGCCGTGATCCTGCTCGGCGCCGGCGTCGGCGTGCTCGGCTCGACGGTGAATGCGTTTGCCACGGTCATCGCCTCCGACGCCGCTGGCGTTCCGTTCACCGACGGGATCGTGCTGCGTTTCGTGATCCTGGGTCTCTGCTGGCTGGCCTGCGTCGTTTACGTCATGCGCTATGCGGAGCGGGTGCGCCAGGACCCGACCAGATCGATCGTTTACGATCGCAAGGCGGAGAACGAAGCGCATTTCCTCAAAGGCCGCGATCCGGCGGCGTCGCTGGATTTCACCGCGCGACACAAGTTCGTGCTTCTGCTGTTCGCCGCGACTTTTGCGATCATGATCTGGGGCGTCCTGATCGACGGCTGGTGGATGGCCGAGATGACAGGGCTCTTCTTCGCGGCCGCGCTCGTCATCGGTATCGTAGCGCGGCTCGGTGAAAAATCGTTGGTCGAGAACTTCGTCAGCGGTGCCCGCGATCTTCTGGGCGTGGCGCTGATCATCGGTCTTGCCCGCGGCATCGTCGTGGTGATGGACAACGGCATGATCACCGACACCATCCTGCATTGGGCGGAGATTTCGGTGGCCGGGCTGCACAGTGTGGCCTTCATCAATGTCATCTACTGGATCGAGATCGTCCTTTCCTTCTTCGTTCCGTCCTCGTCGGGCCTTGCCGTGCTGTCGATGCCGATCATGGCACCGGTTGCGGACTTTGCCGGCGTCGAACGCGATCTCGTGGTCACCGCCTATCAATCAGCCAATGGCATTGTGAATCTGATAAACCCGACATTTGCGGTGGTCATGGGTGCGCTCGCGATCGGGCGGGTGCCGTACGAGCGCTGGCTTTCGTTCATGTGGCCGCTGCTGTTGATCTTGACCGTGATCATCATGGCGTGTCTCAGCGTCGCTGCCGTGATCGGATAGAATTGCCGACATGACACTTCGATACGGGGTGCATTCGGAAGTCGGAAAACTTCGTCGCGTGATGGTGCATCGGCCGGGCGCGGCGCTGGCGCGTCTCACGCCTTCCAACTGTCACGAGCTGCTGTTCGACGATGTGATCTGGGTGAAGCAGGCGAGGGTGGAGCACATGACCTTCGTCGATGCCATGCGTCATCGCGGCGTCGAGGTTGTGTTCCTCCGGGAAATGCTCGAGGAAACGATGAAGATCCCGGAGGCGCGAAGCTGGCTTCTCGAACGCCGGGTCAACGACAACACGGTGGGCGTCGGCCTCACCGAAGATCTTTACGGCTATCTGTCCGGGATCGATGCCGAAGCACTGTCGAACATCCTGATCGGCGGCATGAGCAAGGCGGAACTGCCGATCGAAGTGAAGGGTGTCGTCGCTCCGGTCCTGCGACCGGAGGATTTCATTCTGCCGCCGCTGCCGAATCACCTGTTCACCCGCGACACAACTTGCTGGATCTATGAGGGCGTCACGCTGAACCCGATGCGCTGGACCGCGCGCCAGCTCGAAACCGTGAACATTGCCGCGATCTATCGGTTTCACCCGGATTTTCGCGATGCAGGGTTCCCGGTCTGGTGGGGCGATCCCGACCGCAGCTTCGGGCTGGCCACGGCGGAGGGCGGCGACATTATGCCGATCGGCAATCGCACGGTGTTGATCGGCATGGGAGAACGCACAACGCCGCATGCCGTCGGCCAGATAGCGCGCGCGCTCTTCAGCCAGGGCGGCGCCGAGAGGGTGATCGCCTGCAAGCTGCCCATCGAACGGTCGAGCATGCATCTCGACACGGTGTTCACCTTTTGCGATCGCGATCTCGTCACCATCTTTGCCGACGTGGTCGACAGCATCGCGGTCTACTCGCTCCGCCCCGGCGAGCGCGAATGGACGATCGACGTTCGCGCCGAGGAGCGCTCGCTGCCGATGGTGGCGGCGGAGGCGCTCGGCATCCCCAAACTCCGGATCGTGGAGACCGGCGGCGATGCTTATGTCTCCGAGCGGGAACAATGGGACGACGGCAATAATGTCGTGGCGCTCGAGCCCGGCGTCGTCGTCGCCTACGACCGCAATGTCTATACCAACACGCAACTCCGGAAGGCCGGCATCGAGGTCATCACCGTTCCTGGAGCCGAGCTCGGCCGCGGTCGCGGCGGCGGCCATTGCATGACCTGTCCGCTCGTTCGTGATCCGATCTGAACCGGTTGATCCTGAACGAGCCGTTTCCGGCAGGCGCATCAGTCAGCGAGGCGAGCATGGCGGTTAACCTGCGCGGCCGGAGCTTTCTCAAGCTCCTCGATTTTACGCCGGACGAGATACGGCACCTGCTGCGCCTGTCCGCCGCGCTCAAGCAAGCGAAGCTGGGCGGCTACGAGCAGCAGCAGCTCAAGGGCAAGGAGATCGCGCTGATCTTCGAGAAGAGCTCGACCCGCACGCGCACCGGCTTCGAAGTGGCCGCCTACGACCAGGGCGCTCATGTCACCTATTTGGGTCCGTCGGGTACACAGATCGGCCAGAAGGAATCGATGAAAGACACCGCCCGGGTTCTCGGGCGCATCTACGATGCGATCGAATATCGGGGCTACGGCCAGAAGATCGTGGAAGAGCTTGCGGCCTATGCCGGCGTTCCCGTCTATAACGGTCTTACCGACGAGTTCCATCCGACGCAGGTGCTCGCCGATTTCCTCACCATGCGCGAATTCACCCACAAGCATCTGTCGGACATCGCGTTCTGCTTTCTGGGCGATGCCGGCAACAATATGGGGAATTCGTTGATGGTGGGTGCGGCGCTGATCGGCATGGACGTTCGCCTCGGCGCGCCGAAGGCATGCTGGCCCGAGGAGGCGCTGGTCGCGCAATGCCGTCAGATCGCCGAGAAGACCGGCGCAACAGTCACGATTACGGAGGACGCCCAAGCCGCGGTCGCCGGCTGCGACTTTGTCTACACCGATGTCTGGGTTTCGATGGGAGAACCGGACAGCGTCTGGGGCGAGCGCATCAAGCTGCTGCAGCCCTATCGCGTGACGGCCGCGCTGATGAAGGCGACCGGCAATCCGCATGCGAAGTTCATGCATTGCCTGCCCGCGTTCCACAATC
>JBBDWW010000201.1:0-4840 GCA_040902645.1 Dongiaceae bacterium
TGGTCATCATCTTCGTGCTGATGCTGTTCGTGATCGCGCAGTTCTTCCTGACCGATGCGCTCTCGGGCCGCGACCGCGCTTTGAGCCGCCTCAACCAGCAGATCGCCGAACTGACCGATCTTCTCGCGCTCGAGCAATCCGCGAGCGATGAATTGCGCGTCAATCTCGCGGAACTGTCGGCCGAGCTGCAGGCCTCGATCGGCCAGCGCGATACGCTCGCAGCCCAGATCGCCGAGCTGGACGACGCGCATCGCGACGAGGTGAGCAAGCTGCTTGCCGACATCGCGGCGCTCGAAAGCCTGCGCGACGAGCTGGCTGAAGAATTGCTGACGAGCGAAACCGATAACGAGCGCGAGCTTGCCGCGCAGGAACAGCTTACCGAGGAAGCCCAGCTACAGGTCGAGCTCTTGAACCGGCAATTGCTGGCGCTGCGCCAGCAGCTCGCCCGGCTCGCCGTCTCGCTCGAAGTGTCGGAGGCCGAGGCGGTGGAGAAAGACGTCCAGATCGCCGATCTTGGCCGGCGGCTGAATGTCGCGCTTGCCGGCAAGGTCGAGGAACTGGCGCGCTATCGGTCGGAATTTTTCGGCCGTCTGCGCGAAATCCTGGGTGAGCGCGAGGATATCGCGATCGTCGGCGACCGGTTCGTGTTCAAGTCGGACGTGCTGTTCGATTCCGCCTCGGCCGATCTCGGTCTGGAGGGCCGCGCCCAGGTTGCGCGCATCGCTGCCGCCCTGATGCAGCTGTCGAATGAAATTCCGCCGGAGATCGACTGGGTTCTGCGCGTCGATGGTCATACCGACCGGCGCCCGATCCGCTCGACGTTCTACAGCTCCAACTGGGAGCTTTCGACCGCGCGTGCGATCTCGGTTGTCGAGTACATGATCGAGCAGGGCCTGCCGCCCGAGCGGCTCGCCGCTGGTGGCTTCGGCGAGTTTCAGCCGCTCGATACCGGCGAGAGCGAGGAAGCGTTCCAGCGCAACCGCCGGATCGAGCTCCGGCTCGACCAGCGTTGAGTGCAACGATGGCAGCCGGTGCCCGCAAGAGCGCGCTGCTCAATATCGACATGGATCTGCTGCGAACCTTCGTGACGGTCGCGGAACTGAACGGCGTGACGCGCGCCGCCGACCGTCTCGGCCGGTCGCAGCCCGCGATCAGCCTGCAATTGCAGCGCCTCGAAAGCCTGGTCGGGACCGCGCTCTTTCATCGCAACCGCCAGGGTCTGCTGCTGACCGAGACCGGACAATTGCTGCGCGGCTATGCCGAGCGCATTCTCGGCCTCAACGACGAGGCGGTCGCGCAGATCGTCGCGCGCAAGACCGATGGCACGATCCGCGTCGGGCTGCCCAACGACTATGCGGTCTCGCTGCTGCCGGAAAGTCTCGGCCGCTTCTCCGATGCGCATCTCGATTCCGCACTGACCGTGAGCTGCGCCCTGTCGACCGAACTGCTCGCCGGCCTCGATACCGGTGCCTACGATCTTGTGGTCGCGATGACCGGCGAACTGCCGAACCGTCCGGCAGTCCAGATCTGGCAGGAAGAGCTCGCCTGGGTCGGACAGGCGGGTCTCGCAACCGACAGCGAAAAGCCGGTGCCGCTGATCGTCTATCCCGAAGGCTGCATCTATCGCGAACGGATGATCCGCGCGCTCAACAATGCAGGCCGGCCCTGGCGCATGGTGTTCGCGAGCCCCAGCCTGTCGAGCCTGATCGCGGCCGCGAAATCGGGTCTCGGCCTTACCGTCCTGTCGCGCCGCACCGTGCCGGCGGGACTCGCGGCCTTACCGGCCAATGCCGGGCTGCCGCCGCTCGATCCCGTCTGGGTTGGCCTCTATCGCGGCAGCAATCTGCCGCCGGCGGCGCAGCGTCTGGTGGATTTTCTCAAAGCCAGTTTCGAGCCTGTCGTCGCACCGGCATCGACGCGCCCGACCAAGCCGGTACGCCGCCGCCGCGCCTGAAATCAGGCCGGCAGGATATAAGCGCTCGCGATATCCCAGCTGATCGCGATCGGTCGGCCGGGTTCGAGTTCGAGCGCGGCCACGTCGCGCTGTGGCTTCTGCACACGGAGCTCGACGCCCGATGGTCCCTCGATAAACAAAGTCACCACCGAGCCGATGAACTGCTCGCTGACCAGATTGCCGGTGACGGCGTTGGCGGCGGTACCGCCGATTGCGATACTGTCGGCGCTCACCACGTAATCGACCTGATCGCCGATCGAGGGTGCGTTTGCCTTCGGCAGCGGCGCCGTGAACCGGCCGGCCGGCGTTGTCACGGTGACACGCCCGTCCGCCAGCGATTCGACCCGCCCACTCATGATGTTGTTGGTGCCGACGAAACCCGCGACGAAGCGATTGACCGGGTTGCGATACACATCTTTCGCCGGACCCGCCTGTTCGATCCGACCGCCATTCATGATGACGACGCGGCTTGCCATGGCGAAGGCTTCGGACTGGCTGTGCGTCACGTAAAAGAACGTAATGCCCAGTTCGCGGTGCAAGCGGATCAGCTCCGCCTGCATCCGCACCACGAGATGCGCATCGAGCGCGCTCATCGGCTCATCCAGCAGTAGGATTTCCGGTTCGGTCACCAATGCCCGCGCGAGCGCAACACGCTGGCGCTGCCCGCCGGATAGCGTCGCCACGTCGCGCGTCGCAAACTCGGCGATGCCAAGCCGCTCCAGCCACTGCATCGCGCGCTGGCGCCGGTCGGTGAGCGATAAACCGCGCATCTTGAGACCGAACTCGACATTCCTTTGCACGCTGAGGAAAGGAAACAGCGCGAGGCTCTGCCAGACCAGCGGCGTATCGCGTTCCCACGGCCGGACATCGTTCATCAACCGGCCGCGCAGCCGGATCTCGCCCGATGTCGGCTTTTCGAGACCGGCGATCATGCGCAGCGTCGTCGTCTTGCCGCAGCCGCTCGGACCCATGATGGCAATGAACTCACCCTTCTCGATCGTAAGATCGATGCTGCGGACCGCCTGCGCGGGTCCATAGCTCTTGGAGAGTTGCTGGAGCGTGAGGAGGGTTTCAGCCATGGTCGGTGCTTTCGCCGGCCGCCGCCTTGACTACCGCGAGGCGGGTGCGGGCCGGATTGCGCACGAGGAGAGCCACCTGCGCAAGAATGACCAGCGCCATGGTGACGGTGAAGACGATGCTGCCGATCGCGTTGATGCGCGGACTGACCTGGCCCTGAAACATCGCGAGAATCCGCACCGGCAGCGTTTCCGCAAAACCGGACACGAAGAAGGCGATGGCGAACTCGTCGAACGAGACCGCCATCGTGATAAAGAGCGCGGACAGGATCGCCGGCAGCGTAAAGGGCAGGATGATCTCGACCATGGTGCGCCATTCGCTGGCGCCGAGATTCCAGGCGGCCGCCTCCATGCTCGGATCCATCTGCGAGAGGCGCAGTCGCACCAGCGCCATCGCGAAGGGCATGCACAGGACGACATGGCTCAGGATCACCGAATGAAGCCGGCCGAACAGTCCGATCTGCGAGAGGAAGACCAGCATCGCGAGGCCGAGGATGACCACCGGAATGGTCGGCGGCAGCAACGCAAGTGCCAAATAGAAGTTCTTGCCGAAGAATCGGAACCGGTAGTCGGTATAGGCCGCACCAAACCCGAGCAGCGTTGCAATCACCGCGACCACGGCGCCAACGATGATCGTGCGACGCAGCGCCGGCCACAAAGTCGGATCCTCGGCGATCGCCTCGTACCATTGCGTCGAGAACTCACCGAGAGGCAGGGTCGGAAACCGGTCGGAGTTAAACGACACGACGAAGCTGACGACAATCGGCGCGAAAATGAATGCGAATACGGCGCCGGCATAACACCATAGCAACAGCGTAAAGAGCCGACGGCCGCTCATGCCCGCCGCCCGCCCCGCCCGTAGGCGAAGATCAGCGCGGCGAAGCACACCGCCAGCAGCGTGACCGACATCATCACGGCGATGACCGACGCTTCGGGCCAGTTGGCGCCCGACTTGACCACGTCGACGATCAGAATGCTGAGCGTCGGGGGCCGGCTGCCGCCGAGCAATGTCGGGCTCACATAATCGCCGAAGGAAAGAATGAACGCGAAGGTCGCCGCGAGCACGAGACCGATCTTGGCCGAGGGGATGATCACCTGGAACACGGTCCGCAACGCGCCGCAGCGAAGGTTATGCGCGGCCTCGATCAGATTGCGGTCGACATAAGCGAGACTGAAAAGCTGCAGCAGGATCACCAGCGGCAGTACCAGCGTCAGATACCCGACCAGCGTGCCGAACAGATTGTTGACCATCGCGAACGGGCCGAGCCCGAGATAGCCGAGCGCCGCATTCACCATGCCGTTGCCGGTCAGGATCACTTTCCAGGTATAGGTGCGCACCAGATAACTGGTGAAGAACGGCGTGATCAGCAGGAACACCGCGAGCCAGCGGATGTTCGCGCTGGCGCGGAACGCCAGCAGATAGGCGACCGGAAATGCGAGCAGGCTCGCGACCGCGGCGGCCAGCACGCCGTAGAGGAACGTGCGGAAGTAGATATCCCAGAAATAGCCGGCCGAAAGCAGCTTCACCCAGTTGTCGTCGACGAATGCCGGCGTCGGGCGGAAATTCACTACCTGCCAGAATGTCATCACGACGAGGAAGATCAGCGGCGTCGCGAACAAGGCGATCTGCCAGACGAAGGCCGGCAGGCCGAAGGTCAGGCCGAACCAGTTGGGCCGCGCCGCTTCTGGCGGCACGGGTCCCTGATCCGATTTATGACGGTCGACGATTGCGGTCGACACGGCCCTCACTCCCTCGACAATGTGGCGGCATCCGGCGCTGCCATGCTCCGGTGCTGCCGATAGTCATGCC
>JBBDWW010000202.1:0-4824 GCA_040902645.1 Dongiaceae bacterium
ACGCCGCGCGCGATCCAGGCTTCGGCACGCGCCATGTCGCGGATGCCGCCGCCGAGCTGCACCGGGATCGAAACCGCGGCGAGAATCGCATCGACCGCCACGCCGTTGACCGCGCGGCCGGAGATGGCGCCGTCCAGATCGACCACATGCAACCATGCGGCGCCGGCATCGGCGAAATCGCGCGCCTGCGCCGCCGGGTCGTCGCGATAGACGGTGGCGGCATCCATTTCGCCGCGCTTCAGCCGCACGACGGCGCCCTCCTTGAGATCGATCGCGGGATAGAAGATCACGATGGCGCATCCGCTTTGTTCGTGACACCCGCCGCCCCATTGCGCGCCGGCCCATTGCGCGCCGCCGCATCGAGCGCCACCGAGTCGGCCGGATCGCTACTGCCTTCGCCGGCATTGGTCGCCAGCAGCTTGTAAAAATGAAGGCCGCCGACCGGGCGACCGTCGACCCGTGCATAGTCGGGATGGCGGCCCCATTCGGTATAGCCGTAATGGCGATAGATCTGCAGCGCCGCTTCCTGCGTCTCGCGCACGTCGAGTTCGAGCGTCGCATGACCCTGCAGCCGCGCCGCGTTCTCGACGGCGACCAGAAGCGCGCGTGCAACGCCGTGGCCGCGCGCCCAGGGTGCTACGAAATGGCTGGTCAGGCGCGCCGCATGGGCCTGCGCCTCGTTGTTCTTGGAACTGCGCTGAAGCTGGGCCGATCCGACGATCACGCTGTCGAGCCGGCCGATGAACAGCCGCCGGTCGGGCACCAGCAGCACGCCGCGCCAGTAATTCTCCATGACGCTGCGCTCGGGTGGTGTGAGCCAGCCGAAGCCGCCGCCGGCGCGGATCGCATCGTCCGCCGCCTCGCAGAGTTCGTCGAGATCGCGCACCGAAAGCGCGGTCACTTCGTCGACGGCAATATCGCTCATGGCTTCGACCTTTCATCCTTCCCGGCGCGCAGCGCGCGCAAATCGGCCGTTTCGGGCGGCGCGCTCACGGTTTCCACCCGAGAAAATTCGCGAGCAGCGCAAGCCCGATGCGCTGGCTCTTCTCGGGATGGAACTGTGTGCCCGCCATATTGTCGCGCGCGATCATCGCGGTGATCGCGCCGCCGTAATCGGTCGCGGCCAGCCGGTCTTCAAGATCGTCGAGCCGCAATTGAAACGAATGCACGAAATAGACCTCGTCGCCCGCATCGATCCCCGCCAGCAGGGGATGGCGCGGATTGTCGAACGACAGCGCGTTCCAGCCCATATGCGGCACCTTGAGCGCGGCGCCGGTCGCGGCATCGCGCGGTGCGATCGATACGACCTCACCGCCGATCCAGTTGAGCCCTTCCGTCATGACATGTTCGTGGCCGGCGCGCGCCATCAGCTGCATGCCGACGCAGAGGCCGAGGAACGGCCGTTGCTTTTCGATGACCGTATCGCGCAGCGCCTCGATCATGCCGGGCAGGCTCCCGAGCCCCGCTTTGCAATCGGCAAAGGCACCGACGCCGGGCAGGACGATGCGATCGGCCGCGCGTACGTCCGCGGCCTTGTCGCTGATCTGCACATGGCTCGCCGCATCGGCAACATGTTCGAGCGCCTTCGCGGCCGAGCGCAGATTGCCGGAGCCGTAATCGACCACGACGATGTTCATGATGTGCGCCACCGCAATGCCGCGCCGCCGGCCACTCGACCGGTTTCGTTGCGAAAGCCGGTCATGGAACTAGAGAACGCCCTTGGTCGAGGGAATCGCATCCTGCTTGCGCGGATCGATCGCGATCGCCTGGCGAAGCGCGCGCGCGAGACCCTTGAAGCAGCTCTCGACGATATGATGATTGTTCTCGCCGTAGAGATTTTCGATATGGAGCGTGAGGCCTGCATTCTGCGCGAAGGCCTGGAACCATTCCTTGAACAGCTCGGTATCCATTTCGCCGAGCTTCGGCTTGGTGAACGTCACCTTCCAGATCAGATAGGGCCGGTTCGAGGCATCGAGCGCGACGCGGGTCAGCGTCTCGTCCATCGGCACGGTCGCCTCGCCCCAGCGCACGATGCCGCGCCGGTCGCCGAGCGCCTTCGCGACGCACTGGCCAAGCGCAATGCCGCTATCTTCGGTCGTGTGATGGAAGTCGATATGGAGGTCGCCCTTGGCCTTGCAGGTGACATCCATCAGCGAATGGCGCGCGAGCTGGTCCAGCATATGGTCGAGGAAGCCGATGCCGGTCGAAATCTCCGACCGGCCGGAGCCGTCGAGGACGACGGCGGCTTCGATCGACGTTTCGGCGGTCTTGCGCTCGACGCTCGCTTCGCGCATCGCGGCCCTCCCGGGCAGGGATTCCAAGGGTTTCGCGGGCCAGCTTCCCGCCTCTGAACGCGCCGGGCTTGTAGCGCAGGGGGCCGGAAAAGGCCAGAGGGAGGCGGATCGGAGGCGGGGAGCGGAAGGTAGTGCGGCCGGCCCGGCGCCCCTACCCCCACGCCCTGAACTGTTTGCCGAGCGTGAGGCCCTGCCGCGCGTAATGCGAACCGATATCCTGGCCGTAGAGCCGGTCTGGCACTGCCGCCAGCTTCTCATATCTAAGCCAGCCGACGATCTGCTCATGCTCGAGCAGGAACGGCACCTCGTGGCTGCGAACTTCGAGCACGGCGCGCGTGCCGCCCTCGACGCCCCAGCCGAAGCCGGGATCGAAGAAGCCGGCATAATGCACGCGGAATTCGCCGACCATCGTGTCGTAGGCGATCATCTCGGCCGCATGATCGGGCGGCACCGTCACGCCCTCGCGCGTGGCCAGGATGTAAAAATCGTCCGGGTTGAGCACGATGCCGCGGCCGCCGCGCGCATGTACCGGCTCCCAGAAATCGATCGGGTCGTAATGCGCCTTTTTATCGACGTCGATCACGTCGGTATGTTTCTTCGCGCGATAGCCGACGATACCGCCACCCGCTTCGCCAGCGAGATCGAGCGTCACGCCGATATTGTCCTCGCGGATCGTCGCGCCGTCGCGCGCATGGACCAGCGGCGTTAATTCATGAAGACGCTTAAGGGCGGCCTCGCTGGTCGGTGGCGAGCCGCGCCGGACGCGAAGCTGGTTCAACCGCGAGCCCGCGCGCACCACGACCGAGAAGGTGCGCGGCGCGATCTCGGCATAAAGCGGCCCGCGATAGCCGCTCTCGATGCGGTCGAAACCGGTGCCGCCATCGGCGATCATCCGCGTGAAGATATCGAGCCGGCCGGTCGAGCTTTTCGGGTTGGCGAACGCCGTCATGCGGAAGCCGAGCGCCACCGACTCCATCAGCGGCACGATATAGACCGAGCCGCGTTCGAGAACGGCGCCGCCGGTGATATCGACCGGGTACATGCCGAACTCGCGGATCTTGCCCATCACCGTGTTGTCGGCGCCGGGCAGGAACGAGGCCGGCACCCGATAGGCGGTCGCACCGAGCCGCAGGTCGAGCGAGGCCGGCTGGATCTGGTCGGCCTCGATCTCCTTGAGCGCGATGATCTCGTGGCTGCGGATCAGCTCGGCCAGGGTCTGGCACGGCATGATGCCGGTCGGCTGGGGATCGCCGGCACGCTCGGCATTCGGGTCGTCGGTGGCGAAGAGAGCGGACATTTCGAGAAGCTATCAGCGAAAAACCCGCGCCGCCAAAGCTTTTGCCGGGGCCGGCGCGATCCCGGTAAAGGCCCAAATCGCCCACCGTTCTGTCCACAGGCGGACGCCGCATTCGGCCGCGCCAATGCCGGTAGTTTGGCGCTGTTCCCGCTCTTCACGAGCCTGTTACAGCTTTCCTCCACAGGCCGGGCGAACCCCGGGCCGCGGCGCCAAACACGCGGCCCCGCATCGGGACCGTCCGAAACGGGCGATAGCGGCAGGCGCGGCGTGGACCGGTACAGGCGGGCACCGGGCAGAAACTTGCACCGGCGCAACCCGCCCCCTATCTCTGGGCCCATGACAGAAACGTCCCCGCCGTCCTGGCACGGCACCACGATCCTGTCCGTGCGCAAGGACGGCAGGGTCGCGATCGCCGGCGATGGCCAGGTCAGCCTCGGCGGCACCATCATCAAGGCGAATGCGAAGAAGGTCCGCCGCCTCGGCAAGGGCGACATCGTCGCCGGGTTTGCGGGTGCGACCGCAGACGCCTTCACCCTCTTCGAGCGGCTCGAGGCGAAACTCGAACAGCATCCGGGCCAGTTGACCCGCGCCTGCGTCGAGCTCGCCAAGGACTGGCGCACCGATCGCTATCTGCGACGGCTCGAGGCGATGATGGCCGTCGCCGACAAACAGGTGAGCCTCGTTCTGACCGGCAATGGCGACGTGCTCGAACCAGAGCGCGGCCTGATCGGCATCGGTTCGGGCGGCTCCTATGCGCTGGCCGCAGCGCGCGCTCTGATCGACCGCGACGATCTCGATGCCGAGACGATCGCGCGGCGCGGGCTCGAGATCGCTGCCGAGATCTGCATCTATACCAACACCAGCATCACCATCGAGACATTATGAACGTAACCCCGCCCCGTCCGGTCGCAAAGAAAGAGGCCGAGGATCGCAGCGCGTTCAGCCCGCGCGAGATCGTCTCCGAACTCGATCGCCATATCGTCGGCCAGCAGGATGCCAAGCGTGCGGTCGCAATCGCGTTGCGCAACCGCTGGCGGCGCCAGCAGCTCGAACCGGCGCTGCGCGAAGAGGTGCTGCCGAAGAACATCCTGATGATCGGGCCGACCGGCGTCGGCAAGACCGAGATCGCGCGGCGTCTTGCGAAGCTCGCCGATGCACCGTTCCTCAAGGTCGAGGCGACCAAGTTCACCGAGGTCGGCTATGTCGGCCGCGACGTCGAGCAGATCGTGCGCG
>JBBDWW010000203.1:0-4821 GCA_040902645.1 Dongiaceae bacterium
CCAGATCGCGGTGGGTGAGACTGGCCGCATGGCCGGCGCGATGCAAGACCCCGGCCAGTCGCTCGGCAACCGTAACCGAACGGTGCCGGCCGCCGGTGCAGCCGATCGCGATCGTGAGATACGCCTTGCCCTCCGCCTCGTAGCGCGGTAGCAGCGGCAGGATCAGCCGGTCGAGCGCGGCGCAGAAATCGTCATAGCCGGGATCGGCGGCGACGAAGGCGGCGACCGCCGGATCGGTGCCGGGCAGCGGACCGAGTACGGGGTCGTAATGCGGGTTTTTCAGGAAGCGCACGTCGAACACCAGATCGGCTTCGCGCGGCACGCCGTGCCGATAGGAAAAGGAGACGATCGAGATCGTCATGCCCGGTGCTGCGGTGGGCGCGAAATGCCCTTCGAGCACGCGCCGCAGGTCGGCTGGCGTGAAATCGGTGGTATCGATCACCAGATCGGCCTCGGCGCGCAGCGGCTCGGTCAGTTCGCGTTCGCGCCGGATCCCGTCGGCGACCGGCCGATCCGGTGCGAGCGGATGGCGACGCCGGGTCGCCGCGAACCGCCGCAGCAGCGCTTCGGGCAGTGCCAGCAGATAGACGAGGCGCACGCCGGCACCGGTTTCGGCACCGATCGCGGCAAGACCGTCGAGCAGTTCATGCACCGCGAAATCGCGCGTGCGGCAATCGATGCCCACCGCCAGGGGTCGCGCGCCGGCTGCGGCGGTCAGGCCCGGCAGCAGGGCGAGCGGAAGATTGTCGACCGTCTCGTAGCCGAGATCCTCGAGGATCTTGAGCGCGGTCGTAAGCCCGGCACCGGCGAGGCCGGTTACTATGATCAGCGGCGACCCGCCCCGGGATTCGGCGTGGGATCCGGCCCGGCCGACGCGAGAGGTCCCGGCGCTTCCGGTCCCGGCGCCGGCGGTCTTTGAACGATCGGTCATGGAGCGGCGATTATACCTGCCGCCACGGCCCGCACCATGAGCCGCACCCGGGCGGGGGCCGAGGCCTCGAACGGGTCGAGCCGGCAGAGCGGCAGGAGAAGCCCGGCCAGCCTCACGGTTTCGCGCTCGGGCAGCCGCTCCGGATGCCCGCCCGGCACCAGATCGACCACCAGGCGAACCGCCGCCGTCGCGATGGTCGGCACCGGCAGGATGCCCAGGCCGCGCATCTCGATGCGCCCGCGGCAGGATGGTGGTGCTGAGGCGGGCAAGGATGCCATCAGCCGCCCGTCTTCGGGCGCAAGAGCGACGACATCGTCGGCGATGAGGAACGCGCCGCCGTCGATCAGCCGGAGTGCGAGATCGGATTTGCCGGCACCGGCCGGTCCGCGCAGCAACACGCCGCAGCCGTCGATCGCCACGCAGGTCGCGTGCGCGAAGAGCGGCAGCGTCGGTGCGGGCTCAGTCATCCTCGACAGCGGGCAATGTCACCATGAAGCGCGCGCCGACAATCCGGTCGTTCGCATCGAAGATGTTCGAGGCCTCGATCGTACCGCCATGCGCCTCGACGATCTGCTTCGAGATCGAAAGCCCGAGCCCGGAATGCGAACCGAATTTTTCGCCCTGCGGCCGCTCGCTGTAGAAGCGATCGAAAATCGCCTTGAGCTTGCCCGGCGGGATGCCCGGCCCCTGATCGGAAATAATGACCCGGACCGTGTCGCCGAGCCGCGCGCAAGCGAGAAGGATGTCGCCGTCCGGCGGGCTGAACGAGACCGCGTTCTGCAGGAGATTGCGCAGGACCTGGACCAGCCGGCCCTCGTTGCCGCGCACCGCCAGGGCCTGATGCGCCGATATCTCGAGATTGAGATGCGGCCCCGCGCCGTCATGCGCCGTCTCGTGCAGATCGACCAAAGTCGACAGCATACGCCCGAGATCGACCGGCTCCATTTCGCTGCGCGACATTTCGGCATCGACCCGCGATGCCTCGGAGATATCGCTGATCAGCCGGTCCAGCCGCTGCACGTCGTCGAGGATGACGCTCATCAGCTTGCGCTGCTGCACCGGATCCTCGATCCGGGCGACGGTTTCGACCGCGCTGCGCAGCGAGGTCAGCGGGTTCTTGATCTCGTGCGCGACGTCCGCGGCAAAGCGTTCGATCGCATCCATGCGCTGCCACAACGCCTCGGTCATGTCGCGCAGCGCGCCGGACAGCTCGCCGATCTCGTCCTGCCGCCGCGAGAAATTCGGCAATTGCGTTTCGCGACCATGACCGCGCCGCACCAGCTCGGCCGCGTCGGCCAGACGCCGGATCGGCCGTGCGATCGTGCCGGCCAGATAGAGCGAGAGCATCACCGTGACGAACAGCCCGATGCCGAACACGGCCAGGATGTTCAGGCGCAGGCTGCGCACCGATTCCTCGATGCCGGTGCCCTCGACGCTGAGCATCAGCGCGCCGAGCACCTGCCGGTAGCGCTGGATCGGGACCGCCGCCGACAGCACCAGCCTGCCGTCTTCGTCCTCGCGCACGATGCTGCCCGGTTCGCCGGTCAGCGACTGCATCACCTCGCCGTAATCGTTCGCGCGCTGCTCCGGCCGCTCGCTGTAGAGCGGGCGCTGGTCCCGATCGGGCAGGATCGACACGACCCAGTCATAGAGATCGTTCATCAGGCGGCTGAACAGATCGGCCGGCCAGTTCGGCGGCGGCAGTGTTTCGATCTCGACAATGCCGGCGGGCCCGGCGAGGCGGAAGGAATCGGCAATCAAACTGCCATCCTGATCGAATACGCGGGCGCGCGATTCGGCCGGATCGACCAGGCGGCGCAAGGTCGCGCGCGTCGCCTCGACCAGCAGCCGTTCGTCGCCGAGCGGCCCGGTCACGACGCCGCTGGTCGCGATTGCGCCCGAGATCAGTTCCGCTTCGGTGCGCAGCGAAGCGAGCCGGCTGCGGATCAGATCGTCGCGATACTCATCGAGATAAAGCAGGCCGGCGACCGGAATGGCGATCGCCAGTACGTTCAGTGTCAGGATGCGCAGCGTGAGCGGCGAGAAGCGGCGGCGGCGATAGGACGCACGCGCGGTCCCGCCGCGGCGGCGCGCTTTGTCGAACACGGAAGCGGTGTCGGCCGCGTCGTCCGACAAAATATCGCGCTCGCGGCGCGCTTGCAGCTTCATCGAGGAGCGCCCCCTGCGCGCCGGACCGCGGTCCCCCGACCGCCCCGGAATCAGCTTTCCTTGTAGCGGTAGCCGACGCCGTAGAGCGTCTCGATATGCGAGAATTCCTGATCGACCGCCCGGAATTTCTTCCGCAGGCGCTTGATATGGCTGTCGATCGTGCGGTCGTCGACATAGATATGCTCGCCATAGGCCGCATCCATGAGCTGATCGCGGCTTTTGACATGACCCGGCCGCATCGCGAGCGCCTTCAACAGCATGAACTCGGTGACGGTGAGCTCGATATCCTGGGTGCGCCAGCTCACGAAATGCCGCGCCGGATCGATCGTCAGATCGCCGCGCCGGATCGCTTCGGGACTGACCTCTTCGCTGTTGCCCTCGCGCACCGCCTGTTCGCGGCGAAGGAGGGTGCGGATGCGCTCGATCAGCAGCCGCTGCGAGAATGGCTTCTTGATGTAGTCGTCGGCGCCCATGCGCAGGCCCATGATCTCGTCGACCTCGTCGTCCTTCGAGGTGAGGAAGATCACCGGCATCGCGCTCGACCGGCGCAGCCGCTCGAGCAGCTCCATCCCGTCCATGCGCGGCATCTTGATATCGAGTACCGCGAGATCGACCGGATCGGCGGCCAGGCCGCGCAGCGCCTCGGCCCCGTCGGTGAAGGACCTGACGGTGAAGCCTTCCGCCTCGAGCGCCACGGTGACGGAGGCCAGTATGTTGCGGTCGTCGTCGACCAGCGCGATGGTTTGCGTCACGGTTTCGATGCTCCCCTGAGAGAAGGTAGGTATCCCCTTCGACGCTGCCAAGCTCGCCCTTAAACCCGGCGGGATTGCGGCGTATTTCCGGCTTTCCCCGGCCGGGAGCGAGGTAATCCGGGGGTTTTCGCTCCTCGCCCCATCGACTGACAGGCGCCGCTGATCGACCGCGCCGAGGCGCGACCCTGGCCCGGTTGACCCGCTCGGACCCCCGCCCGAGAGTGCCGGCATGAACGAATCGACAGGCCGGAAACCGGTGCCGATCCTGCCGGACGACAATGCGACGCTCGCCCGCCAGCTCATCGCCGATGCCGGCTATGCGAGCCTCGGCACGTGCCTTGCGGCTTCGCATAGCAATTCTGGAACGCTCGAAGGCACGGGCTGGCCTTATACCTCGCTGGTGCAGGTGGCAAGCGACGCGGCCGGAAGCCCGATCCTGCTGCTCTCCGATCTCGCGGCGCATTCGGCCAATATCGCCGGCAATCCGCAGGTCTCGCTGTTGTTCGACGGCACCGCGGGCTATGAGGATCGGCTCGCCGGCCCGCGACTCACGCTGCTCGGCCAGGCCGCGACGACAACCGATCCCGCCATCCGCGAGCAGTTTCTCGCACGCCATCCCAAGGCGTCGCTCTATGCCGGGTTCAAGGATTTCCGATTCTATCGCGTGACGATGGTCGCTGCGCATCTGGTCGCCGGCTTCGGCCGCATCGTCTGGATCGAGGGTGAACAGTTGGTGACGGGAGCGCGTTAACCGTCTTCGTTCGATTGTGCCGGCGCCGGTTCGCCATTTTACCCGTGCGCCCCCTCACCCTTCCCTCTCCCCCGTTCCGGGAGCGAGGGTTTTGCCTGGCGGCGCGCTCCTCCTCGGGATGGCGATTATGCACTACTTGACAGAGCGAGTCGCCGCCACTATGTAGGTAGTGGTGGGACGGTTTCCCGGAAGGGTTGCTCCGATGACTGCCAAAAAGA
>JBBDWW010000204.1:0-26792 GCA_040902645.1 Dongiaceae bacterium
GCTACGACAAGATCGTGCGCGCGGTCATGGATGCCGCCGCTGAAATGAAGGGAGGCCGTCATGCCGCTTGATGAAACGAAGGCGAGAGCCGGTCGGGAGTACTTGAGTGTCGGAACGCGGCCTCTTCGTCCGGACGGCGTCGACAAGGTAACCGGTCGGGCCCGTTTCGGCGCCGACATGAGCGCGCCGGGCATGCTGGTCGGGCTCATCCTGCGCAGCCCGCATGCCCATGCGCGCATCCGCAAGATCGACACGTCGAAGGCGGAAGCCTTGCAGGGCGTGAAGGCGGTCATCACGCGCGACGACTTGCCGGTGCTCGACGGTGCCGACAAGGACGTGCTGGTCAACATCATGGCGCGCGAGAAGGCGCTCTATGAGGGCCATGCGGTTGCCGCCGTGGCGGCGATCGATGCGACGACAGCGCGCAAGGCACTGAAGCTGATCACGGTCGATTACGAAGTGCTGCCGCATGTGACCGACGTCGACGAGGCGATGAAGGCCGATGCCCCGGTCCTGCACGATCACATCTTCACCAAGGGCGTCGAGCCGGCACCGAAGAAAGCCTCCAACGTCGTCAGCCGCTGCGAGTTCGGTCATGGCGATCCGGAAGCCGGTTTCGCCAAGGCGGATTTCGTCGTCGAGAAGAGTTTCCGCACCGAAGCGACCCATCAGGGCTATATCGAGCCGCATGCCTGCCTCGCGAGCATGGGCCCGGACGGCCAGGGCGAAATCTGGTGCTGCACGCAGGGCCATTTCATGGTTCGCGACACCTGCGCAGCATTGCTCGGCCTCGAAGTTTCGAAGCTGCGCGTGACGGCCTCGGAAATCGGCGGCGGTTTCGGCGGCAAGACGACGGTGTTCATCGAACCGGTCGCGCTGGCGCTGTCGCGCAAGGCGAACCGTCCGGTCAAGATCGTCATGAGCCGTGAAGAAGTGTTCAAGGCGACCGGCCCGACCTCGAGCGCCAGCATGCGCGTCAAGATCGGCTGCAAGAAGGATGGCAAGATCACCGGTGCCGAATGCGAACTGCGTTACCAGGGCGGTGCGTTCCCGGGTTCGCCGGTTGAAATGGGCGCGATGACGGCTTTTGCCTGTTACGACCTCGAACATGTGCGATCGGTCGGGTACGACGTGGTCTGCAACCGGCCAAAGCAGGCCGCCTATCGCGCGCCCGGTGCGCCGATGGCGGCGTTCGCGGTCGAAAGCGTGGTTGCGGAGCTCGCGCAGAAGATCGGCATGGATCCGCTCGATATGCGGCTCAAGAACGCAGCCAAGGAAGGCACCAAATCGTCCTACGGACCGACTTTCAGCCGCGTCGGCCTGATCGAGACGCTCGAAGCCGCGAAAAAGCATCCGAACTACAAGGTCAAGCTCGGCAAGAATCAGGGTCGCGGCGTTTCCTGCGGATATTGGTTCAATTTCGGCGGCCAGACCTCGGTGTCGCTCAACGTGAACGGCGATGGCACCGTGGGTCTCATCCTCGGTACGCCGGATATCGGCGGGTCGCGTGCATCGATGTGCCTGATGGCGGCCGAAGAGCTCGGCATTCCCTACGACCGGGTGCGCGCGGTCATCGCCGATACCAGTTCGATCGGCCACAACGATGTGACCGACGGTAGCCGCGTGACCTTCGCTGCCGGGCTTGCCACCATCGAGGCCGCGCGCAACGCGATCAAGGTGTTGTGCTCGCGGGCTGCAAAAACCTGGGGCATTCCCGAAGACGCGGTCACCTGGGAAAAAGGTCATGCGAAGCCGGCTGGCAAGAATGCCGGCGAATTCCAGCCGATGTCGCTTGCGGATATCGCGGCGGTCGCCGGGCGGACCGGCGGGCCGATCGCCGGCCATCTCGAGACCAACGTCGAAAACGCCGGCCCGAGCTTCGCGACGCATATTGTCGACGTCGAAGTCGATCCCGAGACCGGTTTCACCAAGGTGCTGCGCTATCTCGTCGTGCAGGACGCCGGCAAGGCCGTGCATCCGAGCTATGTCGAGGGTCAGCTTCAGGGCGGTGCCGTGCAGGGCATCGGCTGGGCGCTCAACGAGGAATATATCTACGGCAAGGACGGCAAGTTGCAGAATGCCGGCTTCCTCGATTACCGCCTGCCGGTCGCATCGGATCTGCCGATGATCGATACCGTGATCGTCGAAGTGCCGAACCCGGGCCATCCTTATGGCGTCCGCGGCGTCGGCGAAACCTCGATCGTGCCGCCAATGGCGGCGATCGCGAACGCGGTATCGGCGGCGGCGGGTCTGCGTCTGACCGAACTGCCGATGTCGCCGCCGCGTATCCTCAAAGCCCTGGCGGGCTAGGGCGATCGCAGCGGGCAACCAGCAGACGATCGAGGTCCGTCTCAGCGGTTCGCTGAAGACGCAGGCCGGCGGTCGCGAGCGAGTCCAGGTCGAAGGCCGCAACATCCGCGAGATTCTCGACAGTCTCGCGGAGCGTTGCCCGGAATTGAAACCGTTGATCGCGCGCGGCGTTGCCGTCGCGATCAACGGCGAGATTTACCGCGACGCGTGGTTCCAGCCGATCGCAGCCGACAGCGAAGTCTATATTCTCCCCAAGATGGCGGGCGGCTAGCGCCAGAACGGCCGGTCGCATTCGGCGCGCACGTCGTCGGCGCTGAGCCCGATATCGTCGAGCAGCCGCCGGTCGAGCAGCGCGAGTGCGCGCCGCTGCCGCCCGCGCTCCAGGGCCGCGTCAAGCGCGCGCCAAAATACCCCGGCCACTGCCGCCACGAACCCCTCGTTCTGTCGCGCGCCTGGATAGGCCCGTTCGTTCACGATCATCGTCCTTGTCCCGAAAATACCGAGCGGATGGGTCCAAACTGCCTCAGTCGGGGCGCATCGTCCCGGTCGAACGCTTCGTGCGCGGCCGAAGCATCCGACGAGGCGGGGGCCGGCCGGATCGGTTAGACTGATGCCATGGTTGCGAACAACGGCCTCACACTCGATCTCGCCACGGTCGGCCATCTGGTTGGCGACGTGACGCGCGCCAGCATGCTGGCGGCGCTCCTTGAGGGGCGCGCACTAACGGCGGGCGAACTCGCTTTCTGTGCCAATATCTCGGCGCCGACCGCGAGCGCGCATCTCGCCAAGCTGGTCGATGGCGGCTTGCTCGCACGCGCCAGCGAGGGACGGCATCGTTACTTCCGGCTGGCCTCGCCGACCGTCGGCCGGATGCTGGAATCGATGGCACTGGTCGCCGCGACCGAGACGCCGCTGCGTCATCGCCGCACCAGCCGGATGGACGAGAAACTGCAATATGCGCGGAGCTGTTACGACCATCTCGCCGGCTGGCTGGGTGTTGCCATCGCCGATGCGATGGTCGAGCAGAATCTCATTCTGCTGACGGACGATGGCGGCATGGTGACCGAGCCGGGTCACCGGTTTCTCGAACGCTTCGGCATCGCGACCGCGCCGCTCGCAGCGGAGCGCCGCTGCTTCTGCCGGCCCTGTCTCGACTGGACCGAGCGACGCCCGCATCTCGCCGGCGCGCTGGGTGCTGCCCTGCTCAATAGGATGTTTGAACTCGGCTGGATCGACCGGATCAAAGACAGCCGCGCACTGTCGGTATCGGCCGCCGGTTTGCGCGGCCTCAGCGATCGTTTCGGGATCGGTGCGAACGGCCGGGCTGCGAGTCAGCCGTCGCTGGCTGCGACGGGATAGACCGCGAGCTTGTCGATCCGCCGCCCGTCGAGATAGTCTCGGATGTCTTCCTGAAATCACTACTGCGGAATACAGTATCGACTGTAAGGTGGTTGCATACCGCAATCGATGTACAAGTTGGCTCATGCGCGTCCTCTCGAAAACCTTTAGTTACATCCTTGCCGATTTCAACGCGAGCCTGCGTCTTTGGGAAAAGGCTGCGGGGATGGGTGCCCTAGTTAGCGTGCTTTTTGCAGCGATAGTTGTTCTGGTGGGATGGTGGGGATTCGAAGTAAAGGTTGATCCGTTCGCAAAGAATTTTTGGACACTATTCATTGGGGCTTGGTTTCTTATCTTAGTTTTGATTGTCACTCCATTCCGGATGTGGAGCGAGCAGCTAGACCAGATTCGAATGCTTGAGCATTACAAAGTGCCCAAGATCGAAATCAGCGACCCAATGCAATACTTTGTGCCGTGGCTTGAAGAGAAACGAGGTAATCACGCGGAACGACACTTCTCTATAACCGTTACAAATATATCGAATGGTCAGATTACAGAATGCTCTGTGCAGGAAGACTCATTTAAAAACACTATGGGCCATGTTGCGCCTGAGCGCGGTCGCTACTTCCGATCCAAGAATGAGAGAAAGGCGAACTCACAGGAGCATGAGTTTGAACGATCGTTTAACCTTAGGGGGAAGGGTGATAGCCGAGATATTCAGATCTGCTCCTTTGATGAGCGACAAGATGATGCGCGAGTTACAATGTATTACGCTACGAAACCGACAGATCAACAAAAGGACTCGATCCACGTTAGTATGTTTCCGCACATCTTGACCGTGCGTGTTACCGCTAATGAATTGGCGCAGCCTGAGTATAAGACATTCAAAATCTCTGTTAAAAACGGTACACTAGAGATGGAATCTAATAGTAACCCGTCGTAAGCGGTGCGCTCCACATCGGTTTGGGTAGGTTGCCGATGTCTCGACGAACGAGTTAGTCTTCGTTTGCACCCGCCGGATAGACCACGAGCTTGTCGATCCGCCGCCCGTCGAGGTCGAGCACCTCGAAGCGGATGCCGCGGTAGGTGAAGCTCTCACCCTCGCGCGGCAAGCGGCCGAGCCGGTGCAGCACGAACCCGGCGACCGTGTGAAACGTGCCTTCGGCCTCGAGATCGCGCAGGCCGGTCTTATCCTCGAACTCGTCGAGCGGCATCATGCCGTCGACCAGCCAAGAACCGTCGTTGCGCTCGACGATCATCGGTTCGACGATCTCGCCGCGCTCGGGCAAATCGCCGGCGATCGCCTCGAGAATATCGGTCGGCGTCAGAATGCCCTCGGTCATGCCGTATTCGTCGACCGCGATCGCCATGTGAATGCCTTCGCGGCGGAAGCGATCGAGCAGACGCAGGACCGACATCGATTCCGGCACGATCAGCGGCGGCGTCATGACGCTGCGCAGGTCGATCTTTTCGCCGCCGAGCGACGCGGGTACGAGATCCTTCATATGCACGATGCCGATCGGGTGATCGACCGTGCCCTCGCAAACCAGCAGCCGCGAATGTTTTGCCTCGCGAAGCTTGGCGGTGATCGATTCCGGCGTATCGTTGATGTCGAGCCAGAGGAGATCGGTGCGCGGCGTCATCACCGCGCGGACCTGTCGGTCGGTCAGGCGCAGCACGCCTTCGATCATCTCCTGCTCTTCCGGCACGAACACGCCGGCACGGGTGCCTTCAGCGATCATCGATTTGAGTTCTTCTTCGGTGATCGGCTGGCGGCGTACGCCCTTGAGCCCGAGCAACGCAAGCACGCTTTCGGTCGATATTTTGAGCAGCCAGACCGCCGGGCCGGCCGCCTGCGCCAGAATCTTCATCGGGCGCGCGACGCGTGCGGCGATCCGTTCGGGGTTCGCCAGCGCGATGCGCTTGGGCACGAGCTCGCCGACGATCAGCGTCATGTAGGTAACGGCGACGACCGTCAGCGCAAATCCGATTCCTTCGCCGTTGGGTGCGAAAAGCGGAATCGTGTCGAGCCAGCGGCCGATCCGTGCGGCGATTGTTGCCCCGCCGAAGGCGCCGGCGAAGATGCCGACGAGCGTGATGCCGATCTGCACCGACGACAGAAACCGTCCGGGGTCGGCAATGAGCTGAAGGGCGATGCGTGCGCCGCGGTCGCCGCCCGAGGCCATGCGTTCGAGCCGCGCGCGGCGCGACGACACGACGGCCAGTTCCGACATGGCGAGCATGCCGTTGAGGACGATCAGCACCAGCAGGATAATAATTTCGAGATACAGCATGAAGGATGGCGCGGGCCCGGCAGAAGGCCGGTCGCGCAGGGCTCTCCTCGGTCGTTTGCAGATGCCGCTGCAATCGGCGCATCTGCCCATGCGGGCGATCGGACGCGTCGGAACAATATGATCCGCCCGTT
The DNA here is from genome assembly GCA_040902645.1 of Dongiaceae bacterium. Taxonomy (GTDB): domain Bacteria; phylum Pseudomonadota; class Alphaproteobacteria; order Dongiales; family Dongiaceae; genus JAWXBK01. Next base: position 6,074 of record JBBDWW010000204.1, read on the forward strand.
TCGCCGCGGCAACCTTGCACCGGCAAGAGCGGGCCCCTAGGCTCCGCGCCGGCGGAAAACGCGCTGGATCAGGAGAGCAGCAGCATGGCGAAGCAGGCGCGGGTCGGGCTCATCGGCGCCGGTCTCATGGGCCACGGTATCGGGAAAAATATTGTCGAGAAGGGTCACAAGCTGGCGGTTCTGACGCATCGCAACCGGGCGCCGGTCGAGGATCTCGTCAAGCGTGGTGCGCGCGAGCTGTCGGATGCGCGCTCGATCGCCGCGGAAAACGATGTCGTCATCACCTGCGTGACCGGTTCGCCCCAGCTCGAATCCGTGGTTTATGGCGAGACCGGCCTGCTGGCGGGCGCCCATCGCGGGCTCACCGTGATCGACTGCACGACCGCCGATCCCAATTCGACGGCGAAGCTCGCCGCAGCCTTCGACAAGGTGGGCGCGCGTTTCATCGATGCGCCGCTGACGCGCACACCGAAAGAGGCCGAGGCTGGCAAGCTGGCGGTCATGGTCGGTGGCGATGCGGCGGTTCTCGATGAGATCCGCCCGATCCTCGAATGTTTCGCCGATACGATCGTTCATGCCGGCGGCGTGGGCGCGGGGCACAAGCTGAAGCTGGTCAATAATTTCCTCGGCCTCGGCGTCGCGGCCCTGGTCGCCGAGGCGCTGTGCGCGGCGAAGAAGGCCGATATCGACATGAAGGCGCTGGAGGCGGTGGTCACCTCGGGCGGCGCCAACAGCGTCATGTTTCAGCGGCTGATGCGTCTGGTGTTCGACGACGACGATAGCGCGGCGCAATTCGCGATCGGCAATGCCGAAAAGGATCTGCGTTATTATACCGACATGACGCGCGCGATGCCGGTCACGTCGCTGCTCGCCGAAACCGTGCACCAGACCTATCTGCTCGCCTGCGCCATGGGCCGGCGCGATCAGTTCGTGCCGCGGCTCGTCGATCTCATGGGCGAGATCAACAAGATCACGATCCGCGCCGGCAACTAGGCCCGGCTGGTCTTGGATCCCGGTGGGCCGGGCGTTTTGGCGTCGTCCCGCAAGCTCGTCTAACCTGCGTCATGGCCAGGAAGACCAGCGAACCCAAACTCTGGATCCGGATCGATCTCGGTGCCGGCGAGAAGATCGGCCCGGGCAAGATCGCGCTGTTGCGGGCGGTCGACGAGCATCAATCGATTTCGGCGGCGGCCCGCGCGCTCAAAATGTCGTACCGGCGGGCCTGGTTGCTGATCGAGGCGCTCGGCCAAAGCCTCGACGGGCCGGTGGTCGAAACCCATGTTGGCGGTCGCGAACGCGGCGGCGCCGTCCTGACGCCGCTCGGGCGCGAATTGCTGGCGCGCTATGACGAGATCCAGAGTGTGGCCAGCAAGGCGGCAACCCCGGCGCTGCGCCGTCTTGCGACGCTGGGTCGGCGCCGCGGTTGATTCCACCGCGGCAGGAGCGTGGCAATCAGGGGATATCGGCGGCCCGATCGGTCCCAAGGCTGCGCCGGTCGATCGTGACGGATTTGATCACGGCATAAAGTGCGGTACCCGGCTGCAGGCCGAGCCGGCCGAGCGAGCGGCGGGTAATGCGCGCGATCAACCGCGTGCCGCCACAGGCGATCTGCACGTCAACATGCGCGCTGGAATCGGGCCGGATTTCGGTCACGCTGCCACGCAACACATTATTGGCGCTAATGGCGTGCGGCTCGTCGAGGGCCAGCATCACGTCGCGGGCGCGTATCCGTACCCGTACCGTCGCACCGATCGATCCTTCGATTCCCGGCACCCAGAACCGGCCGCCGTCGAATGTCAGCGCGGTCATCTGGTCCTGCGTGTCATGCGCCTCGATGCGGGCCTCGAACACCGCGCCGGCTTCGATGGGGCCGGTGAGCGGAAAAAGATCGAGCCGCGCCATCAGATCGAACACGCTGCCCGACGCGACGATACGCCCGGCGTCGAGCACGACCATATTGTCGGCCAGCCTTGCGACTTCGTCGACCGCATGGCTCACATAGAGCATCGGTATGCCGGCCTCGTCCCGCAGCCGTTCGAGATAGGGCATGATTTCGGCGCGGCGGCCCTGATCGAGACCGGAGAGCGGTTCGTCGAGCAGCAGCAGACGCGGTTTGGCCAGCAGCGCGCGGCCGAGGGCGACGCGCTGGCGCTCGCCGCCCGAGAGATGGCGCGGCCGGCGGTCGAGCAACGCACCGATGCCGAGCAGCGCGACGATCGCATCGAAGGTTGCGGTCGTTCTGCCTTGCGCCCTGCGCCGCGCACCGAACAGCAGATTGTCTCGGACGCTCAAATGGGGAAATAGCCGCGCATCCTGAAACACATAACCGATGCGCCGTTGCCGCGCCGGCAGGTTCACGCGGCGCTTCGAATCGAACAGAACATCGCCATCGATCGCGATGCGGCCCGAATGTGGACGGAACAATCCGGCGATCGCATTCACGACGGTGGTTTTGCCGGCACCCGAGGGCCCGAACAAGGTGGTGATGCCCGGTCGCTCGATCGTGAAATCGACATCGAGCGTAAAGGCGCCGAGCCGGTGCTGCAAAGCGAGGTCGAGAATCATCGGCCGGACAATGTCCGGACGCGCCGCGCCGCCAGCTCGGACAGAATGAGGCCGATCAGCGCGAGTGCGATGGCGAGCAAAGCAAGCCGGCCGGCCGCCGCCTCGCCGCCGGGCGTCTGGATCGCGGTATAGATCGCGAGCGGCAGGGTGCGCGTCTCGCCGGGTATGTTCGACACGAAGGTGATGATCGCGCCGAACTCGCCGAGGCTCGCCGCGAAGGCGGTGATCGCACCGGCGATGATGCCGGGCAGCGCGAGCGGCAAGACGATGTTCACGAACCGGTCGATCGGGCCGGCGCCGAGCGTTTCGGCGGCAGCGCCAAGGCCGGGGTCGATCGCCTCGATCGAGAGGCGGATCGCCCGCACCTGGAAGGGAAAGCTGATGATCGCGGCGGCGAGGGCCGCTCCCGTCCAGCTGAAGACGAAGCGGATACCGAATGTTTCGAGGAGCCAGGCGCCGACCGGCGCGCGTGTGCCGAAGGTGATCAGCAGCAGATAGCCGATCACGACCGGCGGCAGAACGAGCGGCAGATGCACCAGGCCGTCGACGAGAATCTTGCCGGGGAAGCGGCAGCGGGCCAGCAGCATCGCCATCGCGATCGCGAACGGCAGGGCGCCGGCGACCGCCACCACCGCGATGCGGAGACTGAGCCAGAGAGCCTCCAGCTCGGCGTCGCTCAACAGGCCCGATGTGGGATCATTCATTCGCCGAGAAACCGTATTTCTGGAATGTTGCGAGGCCCTCCGGGCCCGTTACATAGCGGAAGAAGGCGTCGGCGTCCTCGCCATTCTGGCCGGCAAGAATGGCGAAGGGATAGGTGATCGGGGTGTGCAAATCCGCCGGGAACGCGCCGATAACCCGAACCTTGTCCGACACGGCGGCGTCGGTCGCATAGACGATACCGAGCGGGGCCTCGCCGCGTTCGACCAACACGAGCGCCGCGCGCACGTCTTCGGCGCGGGCAAGGCGGGGCTCTGTTATCGCCCAGAGCCCGAGCGATTCGAGCGCCTCTTTGGCATAGATGCCGGCCGGCACATGGTCGGGGTCGCCGACGGAGAGACGGCCGTCCGCACCGAGCAGCGACGTGAGATCGGTCGAGGCATCGATCGCGATGTCGCCGGCCGCGCTATCCGCCGGCACGATCAGCACCAGACTATTGCCGATCGGGCTCACGCGCGTATCGGCCTCGATGAGATTTCGTTCGGCCAGATAATCCATCCATTTCTGATCCGCCGAGGCGAAGATCTGCGCCGGCGCGCCGGCCTCGATCTGTTTTGCCAGGACCGAGGAGGAGGCGAACGAGAACTGCAGCGTCTTGCCGGTTTCCGCTGCGTATTGTGTTCCGATCTCCTCGAGCGCGTTGGTCAGGCTGGCGGCCGCGAGGACGGTGAGTTCGTCGCTCTGCGCGCTGCCCGACGCAATGCCGCAGAACAGAGCGACCGCAAGTGTGGTGCCGGCGATCGATCTTCCCAGACGAAGCATGAAAACCCCTATGTATCGCTATATTCATTGGAATATAGCGGAGGGATACCGGAACGGCAACGGCTCGGCCGGTTGCTGTACGGGTCAGCGTGCGCGAGGAATCTTCGGTTCGAGGGTCGCCAGCAGGATGCGGCCGCGCACGGGTTCGCGGCGTTCGAGGCGCAGCAATGCTTCGCGATCGTCCAGCAGCCGGAAGCCGGACGCGCTCAGCTTCGCGCGGACCGCCGCCGCATCGTGCCGGTAGCGTTGTCCGGGTCCGAGATCGAAAGGATCCGTCGCGCCTTCTTCGATGGTAAAAGCGAGCATGCCGCCGGCCACGAGCCAGGATGCGGCGGCGCCGAAGGCAGGCCTTAGGTCGCCGAGATAGTTGAAAACATCCGCGGCAATCACGAGGCCGTAGCGCGGCGCTGCCGCATCGGGTTTTTGGAGCAGGTCGCCGGTTCGTACGCTGTCGTAGATGTTCTTGCGTGCCGCTTCGTCGATCATGCGCGGCGACAGGTCGACCCCGTCGAGCCGTTGGGCCAGCGGACGGAAGACTTCACCGGCAAGCCCGGTGCCGCAGCCGAAATCGAGTATCGCGAGCGGCGATGGCAGGCGGTCGCGGTGATCGTTGACCGCCTCGTACAGCAGTTGTGGGACGCGATAGTCCAGGCGGCCGAGCAGCGATTCCTCGAACCGTGCCGCAACGCCATCGAACAGCGCCGTTACATAGGCCGCCGGCAACCGAGTTGGTGTTGCCGCCGCTCCCATCATGGCGAGGCGGGCGGCAGCACCAAACCGGTCGGCGGGGTCGATTGTAAGGCAGCGGCGATAAGCCGATATGGCATCGTCCCCAGCGCGAAGCTGTTCGCAGGTTTCGGCGAGGACGAACCAGGCGTCGACCCAGGCCGGTGCGAGCGCGCAGGCCGCATCGGCGGCCTCGCGTGCGCCGGCAAAATCGCCTTCATCCTTGAGCGCCAAGGCGAGATCGAGCCGACGCCCGGCCTGGCGGAAGGTTACGTCCATGGGATCTTCAGGATCGGGCGTGCCGGGCGTTGCCGGCCATCCGGCAACGCGGCCACGTTTCCACACAAATGCAGGCCCATCTTGCAGCGCGGCGAGCATGGGTGCCAAGCGCCATGGGGATGCAGGGCGGGCGGAACGGAAAACGGCCCGCTCGAGAATGAGCGGGCCGTTCCGGTTTCAACCGAAAACGTCGAGCAGGCTTACATCTGGCTCGAATCGGTCTCGTCGTTGAAAGTGTCGTTCCATGTGGCCTCGAAATCGTCCCAGGCCTCGATCATGGTCTCGCGAGCGGCTTCCCACTCTTCGTCGGCAGCCGCCTGGGTTTCGGCCCAGCTCTCTTCGACAACCTGCCAGGATGATTCGACAGCGGCCAGCGCGTCTTCGGTCACCGTCGTCTCGCTGTCGCGAAGCGAACGTACTTCTGTCGATCGCTCATCCATCACAGCCTGCATCTGGGTTTCATACTCGTTCCGCGGCACCGTCGTATCCGGTAACGCACCGGCTTGGTTGGTGTCGCCCGCGGCGAGCTGGATATAGTCCGCTGCGAATGCATAGTGCGACTCGATCGAGCTGGCACCCACCAGCAACGCACCAACCGTAAATCCAACGGCGAGGGATCCCGCAAACTTTTTCATAATTGTTCTCCTGTCGTCGATTTGTCAGTCAGAGTCGAGCCTGCACCATGCGGGCTCAGCGTATTCCCGGTTACTTCCAGATGGGTTCGCCGAGATCGAGATCTTCTTCTTCCGTAAGGGCGCCGATCGCGGCACCCGCGGCACCGCCAAGCAGCGCACCGCCGCCCACACTGCCACCGGTCAGAGCCGCACCCGCAGCGCCGGCACCGGCACCGATGCCTGCCCCCGACAACGCACGCTCACCCTGCGAATTGCCGCAGGCAGCGAGCGGGCCAAGGGCGAGAATCGTAACGGCGATCAAAGCTAAGCGTTTCATGATGTGCTCCTACAGTTAGGTTGCACGCACACGGATGTGCGCTCTTAACTCCCGTTTTGAACGGTCTGCCGGCACTGCGCGACCATGCCGTCCATTGTCGCCTTTACCGTGGCGTCGTTGGGATCGGCTTCGTAGCGCTGTACCAGTTGGTCGTACTCAGCCATCGTCCAATCGGATTGCATGTTGCTTGCCACGCAGCCGCACATCTCGGTGCAGTAGTCTACGCTCTGAGTTTGCTGGCAAGACGCGGTGCAATCCGCGCGGTAGTCGCTCAGCACCGACTGCGGAATGGATTCCGCCTGCGCCGCAAAGGACGCGACACAAAAGCCGGCCGCCAGAATTGCTAGTCTCATTGGTAGCTCCCTCACTCAGATATCGAACCGCGACGCGTTGGTTCGATGCGTTTCCATGTAAGGATGGTACTACGCGCTGCAACCCGATCGTTGTGGCAAGCCTGAGACTTTGCGCCACGAGGTCGAATTTGGGAGCAGAATGCTTGGAATTATTGGGTTTCGCGGCGATGTGGCAATGCTGTGATCCTGGTCCTATTGCGGCATTTTTGTGGCTTGAATTAACGCTATGTCGCCGCCAAATTTCGAACAGCGGTTCGGCGCGGTTTGACATAGCGCAAGACAGAGAAATCACGCGCATGCATCGATGGTGCATCGCGATGCAGAAGGGGTGGGGCGATGTTCGGCGAACTTATCGCATCGGAATTTTCGACCGTCACGATCGTGATCAGACTGGCCGCTGCCGTTCTGCTCGGCGGCATCATCGGGTTTGAGCGTGAGATCAAAGGCCGGCCGGCCTGTGTACCAACATGATGGTTTCTCTTGCCGCTGCGAGCTTCACCTTGCTGACCGCCGAGTTCGTGATGGAGAGCAAGGATGTCGGCGGGATCGAAATCGATCCGCTGCGCGTCATGGAGGCGGTCATTGCGGGCGTCGCGTTTCTGGGGGCAGGCGCCATCATTCGCGGCGGCGATCAGGTCCTGACGACAGGGGCCAGCCTGTGGATGGCGGGCGCCCTCGGCGTTGCGGCCAGCGGCGGCTATTTCAAGCTCGCGGCGATCGGCGTCGGGTTTGCTGTGTTCATTCTCATTCTCCTGGGACTGTTCGAGCGTCACGCACTCGGCACCGAAACGCCGCCTTTGCGGCCCGATGACGTTAAAGCTGAAAAGGACTGACGCTCATTAGCCTGCAAGTTCGCGATGGTACGAAAGGAGATCGATACGATGCTCGGCTGGGCCCTTACTTTTCTGGTGATCGCGTTGATCGCAGCCTTGTTCGGCTTTGGCGGCATAGCGGCGACGGCGGCGGGAATCGGCAAAATCCTGTTCGTGGTTTTCCTGATCCTGTTCGTCGTCTCGGTGGTCGCCCATCTGGTGCGGGGGCGGCGACCGTCGGTCTGACAATCGGCCGCCGCGACATCGTGAGGGTCCCGGCGCCGCCGGGTCAGGGCCGGCAGCGGGCGGCGCTCGCTATAAGGGGGTGTCCTTCCTATAGTCGATGCACTTAATCGAGTATCGGGATGCGATCCATGATCAGTCAAAAAGCCAAATATGCGCTGCGGGCCATGGTCGCCTTGGCTCGCCTGCCGGCCGGGGAAACCGTTCAGACTCAGGAACTGGCGGATACCGCCGCCGTACCCAAGCGGTTTCTCGAGCATATCCTGCTCGATCTGAAGGCCCGAGGTCTGGTGGCCAGCCGCCGCGGCAAGAAGGGAGGCTATGCGCTCCTGAAGACGCCGGAATCGATCACCTTCGGTGCCGTCCTGCGCATCATCGACGGGCCGATCGCCCCGCTGCCATGCCTCTCGCAGACCGCCTATCGGCGCTGCACGGACTGCCCCGACGAGGCCGCCTGCGAGATCCGCCATGTGTTCGATCAGGCCTATGAAGCCACCCGTCGCGTCCTCGACAAACTGACCTTGAAAGACGCCATCGTCGGTGTTGACGACAAGAAGCCAAGGTCGGCTCGGGCTGAAATCATTCAAGGTATTGGAATATAGTAAAAAAATAGAAAATTAGCGCTGCCTTGACAATATCGATCAATTAGATCGATATAATCATGTATTCGATCGCAAGGGAGGCTGCTATGCGAATACTTCATGGGTTTAAAGTTGGCGCATTCGTCGCCACGGTGGCCGTCCTCGCCGGGGCCGCCACGCCGGCACAGGCCGACCAAACCATTCTCAATGTCTCGTACGATCCGACCCGCGAGCTCTACAAGGAGTTCAACGAAGCCTTCGCCAGCCATTGGCTGGAGCTGACGGGAGAGGAACTCGAGATCCGGGCGTCCCATGGCGGATCGGGCAAACAGGCCCGTGCCGTGATCGACGGGCTCAATGCCGACGTGGTCACGCTCGCCCTTTCGATCGACATCGATCAGATCGCGGCGCGCAGCGGCAAGATCCCGGCCGATTGGCAGTCCCGCCTGCCGAACGGCAGCTCGCCCTACACCTCGACCATCGTGTTCCTGGTTCGCGAGGGCAATCCCGAGAATATCCAGGACTGGGACGATCTGGTGAAGCCGGGCATCGAGGTGATAACACCGAACCCGAAGACCTCGGGCGGCGCCCGCTGGAACTATCTCGCGGCCTGGGCCTTCGGTCTCGAGAAGTTCGGCGGCGACGAGGCCAAGGTGCAGGAGTTCGTTCAGCAGATCTATAAGAACGTGCCGGTGCTCGATACCGGTGCGCGCGGCTCGACGACGACTTTCGCGCAGCGGGGCATCGGCGACGTATTGCTCGCCTGGGAAAATGAGGCGTTTCTCACGCTGGAGGAACTCGGCGAGGACGAATTCGACATCGTCGTACCCTCGATCAGTATCCTGGCCGAACCGCCGGTTACGCTGGTCGATGGAAATGTCGATGCGAACGGGACGCGCGAAGTTGCCGAGGCCTATCTCGAGTATCTCTACTCGCCGGTCGGTCAGCAGGTCGCCGCCAAGCATTTCTACCGTCCCTACGATCCGACCTTGGCGGACCCCGCGGACATCGCGCGCTTTCCCGAGGTGAAACTCGTCCGGGTGGACGATTTGTTCGGCGGCTGGCCGGCGGCACAGGAAAAACACTTCGCCGACGGCGGGATCTTCGATCGGATTTTCGGCCCGACCGAGTAACGAGGACCGCGTGTCGCAGCCCAGCCCAATGAAGTTGCGACAGCCGAGCGTCATCCCCGGTTTTGGGATGACGCTCGGTTTTACGCTCGCCTATCTGACGCTCATCGTCCTTATTCCGCTCGCGGGCCTCGCCATCCGCTCCGCCTCGCTCGGCTGGACCGAGCTTTGGGCGATCGCCAGCGATCCGCGCACCATTGGCGCGCTCAAGCTCAGTTTTGGCACCGCGTTTATTGCTGCAGGGGTCAACGTGCTGTTCGGCGTGATCGTCGCCTGGGTTCTGACGCGATACCGCTTTCCGGGTCGCCGGTTCCTCGACGGCATTGTCGATCTGCCGTTCGCGCTGCCCACTGCTGTCGCCGGCATTGCGCTCACGGCGCTCTACGCGCCGAACGGCTGGATCGGATCGATGCTCGAGCCGCTCGGCATCAAAGTCGCGTTTACCCCCGTCGGCATCGTGCTGGCGCTGATTTTCATCGGGCTGCCGTTCGTCGTCCGCGCCGTCCAGCCGGTCATGGAAGAGATCGACCGCGAGCTTGAGGAAGCTGCCGCGACATTGGGTGCGACGCGGCGTCAGTCGATCTTTCGCGTGATCCTGCCGGGTCTGCTGCCGGCGATCCTGACCGGGTTCGCGATGGCGCTCGCACGCGGTATCGGGGAGTACGGATCGGTCATCTTTATCGCCGGCAATATTCCCTACGTATCCGAAATTGCACCGCTGCTGATCGTGATCCGCCTCGAGGAATACGATTATGCCGGCGCAACGACGGTTGCGGCGATCATGCTGATTATCTCATTCGCGATGCTCCTGGTGATCAATCTGATCCAGGTCTGGAGCCGCCGGAGGTTCGGATATGTCCATTGATACGCCGGCCGCGCTCTCCAGCCGTTCGGCCGGACCGACGGCCGCGCTCTCCAGCCGTTCGGCCGGACCGACGACGGAGCGGCCGCTCGCGCGCTGGATTCTGACCGGCATTGCGATCCTGTTCCTGATCCTCTTTTTGCTGCTGCCGTTGACCGCAGTGTTCTTCGAGGCGTTCCGGCACGGGGTAGAGGCTTATTTCTCCTCGCTGGTCGATCCGGATGCGCTGTCGGCGATCCGGTTGACCCTGCTGGTCGCCGCGATCGCGGTACCGCTCAATCTCGTCTTCGGTATCGCCGCAGCCTGGGCGATCGCAAAGTTCGAGTTCAAGGGCAAGGCACTGCTGGTCACGTTCATCGACCTGCCATTCTCGGTGTCGCCGGTCATTTCCGGCCTGGTCTATGTGCTGCTGTTCGGTTCGGGCAGCATTCTCGGCCCCTGGCTCAAATCCTACGGGATCGAAGTCATCTTCGCGGTGCCCGGCATCGTATTGGCGACAATCTTCGTCACGTTTCCGTTCGTCGCACGGGAATTGATCCCTCTGATGCAGGAACAGGGAACCGGCGACGAGGAGGCAGCACTGTCGCTCGGCGCAACCGGCTTCCAGACCTTCCTTCGCGTCACGCTGCCCAATGTCAAATGGGGCCTGCTCTACGGCGTGCTGCTGTGCAACGCGCGCGCGATGGGCGAGTTCGGCGCGGTGTCGGTCGTCTCCGGCCATATCCGCGGCTATACCAACACGATGCCGCTGCATGTCGAGATTCTCTACAACGAATATAATTTCGTCGGCGCCTTTGCTGTGGCATCGCTGCTCGCGCTGCTTGCGCTGGTCACTCTGGCGCTGAAGGCGGCGCTCGAATGGCGGTTCAACAGGCCGGGTCGCGCGCCGAACGGGCTTTAGAAGGAATCGAAGTGATGGAACTACGGCTTGTCGACGTGCAGAAGGAGTTCGATCGCTATCCGGCGCTCAAGGGCGTATCGGTGGATATCGCATCCGGGGAACTCGTGGCGCTCCTTGGGCCTTCGGGATCGGGCAAGACCACACTGCTGCGGCTTATCGCCGGCCTCGAAATGCCGACGGCCGGGCGCATCTATTTCGGCGACGACGATGCGTCGGAGAAGACCGTGCAGGAACGCAATGTCGGCATGGTCTTCCAGCACTATGCCCTGTTCAAGCACATGACGGTGCTCGACAACGTCGCGTTCGGCCTGCGCGTGCGGCCGCGCCGCCGTCGTCCGTCCGGCACCGAAATCAAGGAAAGTGCGCTGCGGTTGCTCGAGCTGGTGCAACTGACCGGTCTCGAAGGTCGGTTTCCGGCGCAACTTTCGGGCGGCCAGCGGCAGCGCGTCGCACTGGCGCGCGCGCTGGCGATCGAGCCCCGGGTGCTGCTTCTGGACGAGCCGTTCGGTGCGCTCGACGCCAAGGTGCGAAAGGAATTGCGGCGATGGCTGCGCGAGATTCACGATCGCACCGGTCACACGACGGTGTTCGTTACGCATGATCAGGAAGAGGCGCTCGAACTGGCCGATCGCATCGTCGTCATGAACCAGGGGCAGATCGAACAGATCGGCACGCCGGACGAAATTTATGACAAGCCGGCTTCGTCGTTCGTGTTCGGCTTCATCGGCGAATCGAACATCATTCCGGTTTCGGTCCGCAACGGCCGCATCCATATCGACGGCAGCGAACTCGCATTGCCTGAAACATCGCTGCCCGACGGACCGGCACAACTCTTTCTTAGGCCGCACGGTGTCGCGATCGACCCAACCGGCGGCGGCGGGATCACCGGTAAGGTGGTGTCCTCGCGGCGTCATGGTGCATTGCGCCGCGTCGAAATCGCCGTCGGCGAAGCGGGGCACCGGATCGAGGTCGATCTGCCGGCCGCGCTCAATGCGCGTTCGCTTGGCACGGTTTCGGTCGAGCCGCGGCATTGGGAGATCTATCCCGGCGCGTAGCCACGTTCGGATGGTTACGCCGACCCGCCGACGGCGCCCCTTGGTGCCCGTAAAATCGGCGCTGGTCCAAGGGCTTCTGCGACGAACCCGGGTTTTGTTGCAGTGCATCGACGCACGCGCGAGATGGCGGGGAACCGCCGGTTTTTGACTTGACGGGAAAATGAGCCCGAATAACTCTATTATCGGACGTTACATGTTTGTCGCGCGTACCTCTCCCGGCTGCTCCGGCAGCCAAGACGGTTGCTCCCTGACATTGTGAACGTTACCCGGATGGGTCGCTCACGGTGGTGCGTCTCGTCTGTCGCTTTACCTCCAGAGGAGTGGCTTATGGCTACCGGAACTGTGAAGTGGTTCAACGCCGAGAAGGGCTACGGGTTCATTCAGCCCGATGACGGCTCCAAGGATGCGTTCGTCCATATCTCCGCCGTCGAGAAGGCAGGACTGCGCAGCTTGCGCGAAGGCCAGAAGGTCACCTATGACCTCGTCCCCGGCCGCAACGGGAAGTCCGCCGCCGACAATCTCGTCGTGCAGGACTAAGTCTCTCGCCGCCTTCGTGGTGGCAACAAGGGCCGCGCTGGGCGATCCCCCGAGTGGCCCTTCATCTTTTCATGCGCTTGACGGTGTCGCCGCCGACGCCGCTTTGCCCGGCGTCGGCGTGTCCGACGTCGGTTGAGCGTCCGGCGGTTTGAGCGTCCGGCGCGCCGCCGCCGATCCCTCGCCGAACCATGACCGGTAAAAGACAAGCCGCGCGCAACGCGCGGCAGGGATCGCGAGCGCGGGTTGGCGGGGCGCAACAACGGCGCGGTCCGGGTTGATCGGGCGATTAGGATGGCCGCCGCGCGACCGCTTTTGCACTCCTTGCGTCAGCAGAGCCCCTTAATCGGGCGCGTCATGCGACGGACGTGCCGGCGGCCTGCCAGTGCGCGCCGCCCGCTAATAGCGACTGGATCGCTTCCACAGGTCTCTATAAAGTAGCGGCAGACCGCAAGCGCATGCCGTGCATGGGACGATGTCCCGGCCGGGCCCGATAAAGAAGGCCATCGCAATGTGTTTGTGCGTACTAACGATGCCACAGGGAGGCAAGCATGCTTGAAATCAGATATTGGCAGCAACAGGTTGCGAAGGGCCGGATCAGCCGTCGCGAATTCTTGGGTCGGGCCGCTGCACTCGGCGTCACAACCGCGCTCGCCACGACGATGCTTGCCGAAGTCGGCAAGGCACAGGAACCGAAACAGGGCGGCTTCGCCCGCTTCGGCATGGCGCATGGCGCAACAACCGACTCCCTCGACCCCGGCACCTGGCCGGACACGTTTGTGCAGTGCGCCTTCTACGGGGCGGCCGCGAACGGGCTCACGGAAATCGATGCAGACGGCAACGTTGCCGGCGACCTGGCTGCGAGCTTTGAAGCGGCCGATGGCGCGACGCGCTGGATCTACAAGCTGACGCCCGGCGTCACGTTCCATAACGGCCGCGATGTGACCTCTAACGATGTGGTCGCCTCGCTCCACCATCACATGGGTGAGGAATCGCAGTCGGCTGCCAAGTCGCTGCTCGAAGCGGTAACGAGCGTCGAAGCCGATGGGCCGGATACGGTGATCTTCACGCTGGCCGCGGGCAACGCCGACTTCCCCTATATTACCAGCGACTATCATCAGCCGATCATGCAGGCGAACGACGACGGCACGGTCGACTGGCAGTCCGGCGTTTGGACCGGCCCGTTCGTGCTGGAATCTTTCGAGCCCGGTGTGAACGCCAAGCTCAAGCGGAATCCCAATTATTTCAAGGACGGTAAGCCGTATTTCGACGAGGTCGAGTTCCTGGCGATCACCGACATTGCGGCCCGCACCAACGCTCTCACGACAGGCGAAGTGCACTGGATCGGCCGCGCCGATCTTAAGACGCTCAGCCTACTCGAGCGCAATCCCGATATCGCCATCACCGAAGTGACCGGCTATGGCCACTATGTGCTGCCGATGAACTGCACCATGGCGCCGTTCGACAATGCCGACGTCCGCCGGGCATTGAAGTACAGTTTCAACCGGCAGCAGATCGTGGACAAAATCTTCCTCGGCCACGCAGCCGCGGGCAACGACAACCCGATCGCGCCGACCGTGAAGCACGCCATCAATCCGGAGCCGGTCTACAGCTACGATCCGGAAAAGGCAAAGTTCCACTTGGGCAAGGCGGGGCTGTCTTCGCTCGATGTTGACCTGTCGGTGGCCGATGCGGCGTTCACCGGTGCGGTCGATGCTGCTGTTTTGATGCAGCAGGATGCGGCAGCTTGCGGCATCAACATTAACGTGGTGCGTGAGCCGAATGACGGTTACTGGGACAATGTCTGGCTGAAAAAAGGCTGGTGCGCGTCCTATTGGAGCGGCCGGCCGACCTGTGACTGGATGTTCTCGACCACGTATGCACCCGATGCGGCCTGGAACGAGACCTTCTGGAAGAACGAACGCTTCAACGAACTGCTCCTCTCGGCACGCGCGGAGACCGATGAAGAAAGCCGCGGCGCGATGTATGCCGAGATGCAGCAGATCGTCCACGACGATGGTGGTGTCGTTGTGCTCGTCTTCAACAACTTCGTCGACGCAAATTCGAAGAAGTTGGCGCACGGCAAGGTGGCGGCGAACTGGGAAGCCGACGGCCTCAAGATTGCCGAACGCTGGTGGTTCGCATAAGCGTCTGATCGTGAGATCGGACGGGGCGTCGGTCTCGGGACCGGCGCCCCGTTCCGGATTTCCGAAGGGGGCAGACGTGATGCGCAGTGGCCAGTCGCATTTCAATTCGGAAAGTGGGCGCATGACGGCCCGCGCGGATCGCGGCCGGTGAATCCCGTCGTTCGCACCGTCATGCAGCGGCTGGCCCTCGGGCTGGTGACGTTGTTTGTCGTCTCGATCATCATTTTCATTGGCATCGAGCTGCTGCCGGGCGACTTCGCGAAAGCGATCCTGGGACAAGCCGCAACCCCGGACACCGTCGCGGCATTCCAACGCACCGTTGGATTGGACAAACCGCCGGTCGAACGGTATCTCGCCTGGATATTAGGTGTCGTTCAGGGCGATTTCGGTGTTTCGTTCTCGGGCCTTGGCGCCCTTGGTGGCGGCCAGGAGAGATCCGTCGCAAGCCTGATAGCGCCGCGCCTCTACAACACGCTCTTCCTCGCGAGCTTTACCGCGATCATCGCGGTTCCCCTCGCTTTGGCGCTTGGCATTCTTGCTGCCTTCTATCGCAACAGCGTCTTCGACCGCGTGGTGAATTCGCTGACGCTGACCACGATCTCGTTTCCCGAGTTTTTTGTCGCTTACATCCTGATGTACTTCCTGGCGATCAAGCTGCCGATCTTCTACTCGCTGGCAAATGTCGGTGCGGATACGCCGTTGCTCGAGCGCTTCGCGCGGACGACCCTTCCAGCGATGACGCTCACGTTGGTGATCGTTGCGCACATGATGCGCATGACGCGCGCGGCGATCATCAATCTGTTGGCCAGTCCCTATATCGAAATGGCGTATCTCAAGGGCACCCCGCGCATGCAGGTGATCCTGCGGCATGCGCTGCCCAATGCCTGGGCGCCGATCGCGACCGTCATCGCCTTTAACCTCGCCTATCTTGTCGTCGGTGTCGTCGTGGTCGAAGTGGTCTATGTCTACCCCGGAATCGGGCAGCTCATGGTCGATTCGGTGTCGGCGCGCGATATTCCCGTCGTGCAGGCCTGCGCCCTGATCTTTGCGGTGACCTATATCCTGCTCAATCTGGCGGCCGATATCATTTCGATCGTCACCAATCCCAGACTGTTGCATCCGCGATGAGTGCCGAGACCCCCGGTATGGCGGTGGAACCGCCTATCGTTCGCCGTCGCCGCGGCTTCCGCAGCCGCGCCTGGCGTGGCCTGAAGAAAGCGCCGCTGACCGCCTGGTTCGGTCTCGTCGTCGTTTTTCTCTATGTCTTCGTGGCCGTGTTCGCGCCGTGGATCGCGCCCTTCCCAGAATCGGAAGCGACCGGCGCTGCCTTCGAGCCATGGAGCAGCGAGCATCTTCTCGGCACTGATCAGCTCGGGCGCGACATGCTGACCCGAATGATCTACGGCGCCCGCAATACAATCGGTATTGCGTTCGCGACGACAATTCTGGCGTTCCTCATCGGCGGCGTACTAGGCATTCTTGTTTCGATCATGCGCGGCTGGGCCGACCAGTTCGTCAGCCGGGCCGTCGATGTGCTGATGGCAATTCCCGCGCTCATCTTCGCGCTGATGTTGCTGTCGATCGTCGGTCCGTCGACGACCAACATTATTCTTATCATCGCCATTCTCGACTCGACGCGCGTATACCGCCTGACCCGCTCCGTCGCCATGAATGTCGTGGTGATGGATTATGTCGAGTCGGCGCGGCTGCGCGGCGAGGGGCTTGGCTGGATCATGGGGCGCGAGATACTGCCCAATATCCTGCCGCCGCTGGTCGCCGAATTCGGCCTGCGCTTCTGCTTCGTGTTTCTGACCATCAGCGCGCTCTCCTTCCTCGGGCTCGGCATTCAGCCGCCGACCGCGGATTGGGGCTCGATGGTGCGCGAGAATGCCACGCTGATTTCCTATGGCGACATCACGCCGCTGCTGCCCGCCGGCGCCATCGCGCTGCTGACCGTCGCCGTGAACTTCGTCGTCGACTGGTTCCTGCACAAGACGAGCGGATTGCGCGATGACGGCTGATCAAAAGACGGCACCGGCGCGGGCCAAGGGCGAAACGCTGCTCGAGATCCGCAATCTGCATATCGAGGGGCAGAGCGACGATGTGTGGCACCCGATCGTCAAGGGCGTCGATCTGACGCTGCATCGTGGCGAAGTGCTCGGTCTGATCGGCGAATCCGGCGCCGGCAAGTCGACAATTGGCCTGGCGGCGATGGGCTATGCACGACCCGGCTGTCGCATCAGCGGCGGTTCCATTGTCTTCGACGGCATCGATCTGATGAAGGCCGATCTGGAAACCAAGAGAAAACTGTGGGGCTCGCGCATCGCCTATGTGGCGCAGAGCGCCGCCGCCGCTTTCAATCCGGCGCACCCGATCCTCGAGCAGACGATCGAGACCGGCGTGCGCGAGGGAATGCGCACCCGCGCCGAGGCGGTCGCGGATGCCAAGCAGCTTTACGGGCGGCTGCGGCTGCCCAACCCGGACAAAATCGGCTATCGCTATCCGCATCAGGTATCGGGCGGCCAGTTGCAAAGGGCGATGACCGCGATGGCAATGGCCTGCCGGCCCGATTTGATCGTGTTCGACGAGCCGACCACGGCGCTCGATGTGACCACCCAGGTCGAGGTGCTGGCGGCGATCCGCGACATTGTCGAGCAGTTCCATACCGCAGCGATCTATATCACGCACGACCTGGCAGTGGTCGCGCAGATGGCCGACCGGATAAAGGTGCTTCGCTACGGCAAGGAAGTCGAACAGGCGCCGACGCGCGAAATGCTGACCAACCCGAAAGAGGATTATACGAAGTCGCTTTGGGCGGTGCGCGAATTGGAGAACCCGGCGCGCGCCGGGAAGGACATCATCCTCTTGATCGATCATGTCACGGCGAGCTATGGCAATTCGGTGACGGTGCTCGACGACGTCACGGTCAAGGTGCCGCGCGGCCGTACCGTTGCGGTGGTCGGCGAATCCGGGTCGGGCAAGTCGACGCTGGCACGGGTCATCACCGGTCTGCTGCCGCCAAGCAAGGGCCAGGTGATCTTCGAGGGCAAGCCGTTACCGCCGGCACTGAAGCAGCGCACCAAGGACAGCCTGCGCCGCATCCAGATGATCTACCAGATGGCGGATACGGCGATGAATCCGCGACACCGGGTGAGCGATCTCATCGGCCGGCCCGCCGAGCTCTATCTCGGCCTCAAGGGCCGTGCGCGGGAAAAGCGCGTCATCGAGTTGCTCAATCTGATCGAGCTCGACGAAAGCTTTTACGACCGGTTACCGGCCGAGCTGTCCGGTGGTCAGAAGCAGCGGGTTTGCATCGCTCGCGCTCTCGCGGCCGAGCCCGACCTGATCATCTGCGATGAAGTCACCTCGGCCCTCGACCAGATCGTGCAGGAGGGCATTCTCAAGTTGCTGCTGCGGCTGCAGAACGAACTCAACGTCTCCTATCTCTTCATCACGCACGATATCGCCACGGTTCGCGCGATCGCCGACGAGATCGTCGTCATGTACCAGGGCAAGGTCGTGCAGCAGGGCCTCAAGACCGAGGTGCTGCAGCCGCCCCATCCGGCTTATACCGAACTGCTGCTGTCGTCGGTGCCGGAGATGGATCCCGACTGGCTCAACAATCTTCTGGCCAAGCGGGCGGCCAAGCCGATCGCAGGGATCGTGCGCGCCGACTCCTGAGGCGGCCTTTCAAGACAAATCGCTTTGACAGTATCGGCCGCGGCGGCAACACTGCCGCCCTGCGGCGGGGCAGTGGCTGGAACATCATCGCATGCGGGTCATCCTTTACGCTTCGAATGGATTCGGCCTCGGCCATCTGATGCGCACGCTCGCGGTTGCGCGGCAATTGCGCAAGCGCGTCGCGGATGCCGAGTTTATCTTCCTGACCAACTCCGAAGCGTCGCATTTGGCCTGGGACGAAGGCTTCGCGACGGTCAAGCTGATGTCGCGTTTTGTGCCGGCGCGCGGCCGGCCCGAGCATGAGCGGATGCGCGAGGTCAACCGGGCGATCGTCCATGCGACGCTGCAGTCCTTCGATCCAGACGTCATTGTGGTCGACAGCTATCCGCGCGGCGCGATGCGCGAGCTGACGCCGATGCTGCGCCATGAGAAATGTCGGCGCGTCTTTATCTATCGGGAGAAGAATCAGGAAGTTCGGCACAACGAGACGCTGATTACCATTCTTGACAAATATTACGATCTGGTGGTGGTTCCGCATCGAAAGGACGAGTTCTCGATGCCGATCCCGGAGCGGCTGCCGGTCGTATTCACCGATGCGATCATGATCCGCGGCCGCAACGAAGCAATCGAACGGCAGGAGGCGCGCGCTCGCCTCGGCCTGCCGGCCGATGCGTTCATCGTCTATGTCGGGTTCGGCGGCGGCGGCGACAAGCAGTATCGCGAGCTGCGCGACTGGGTGCTGGCCGAAACCGCGCGTCATCCCGACTGGCTGTTCGCCGTGGCGCGGCCGCCACTGTTTCGCGGGCCGTCGCCGGTGGCCGGTGGCAATCTGGTTGAGTTCACCTATTTTCCGCTGGCCGAATGTTGGCTGGCGTTCGACGCGGCGATTTCGGCGCTCGGCTTCAACACGACGTCCGAGTTGCTGCATCACGGTGTGCCAAGCCTGTTCGTCGAGCTCAACATGCCTGACGATGATCAGGGCGGACGAGCGGCCCGGATCGAAGCGGCTGGCGCCGGGCTTGCGATGAAGCCGCTCGAAACCGACAAATTGCTGCGCGGACTTGTGGCCCTCGCCGATCCGCAGCGCCGCGCTGCGATGTCCGAAGCGGCGCGCAAGCTGGTGCCGGTTAATGGCGCCGACCGGGCGGCACAAGCAATCGTCGCTCTGGCCGAGGGCGCGCCGCCAAAGCGGCCAGCCTCGACCGCATGATCGGTTGGCGCTAGCATCAGTCGACCGCAAAGGTCCGCCGGAAACGAGAGGAAAACGCAAGCGCATGGCCGCGAACGATCCGCTGCTGCAGCCCTTTCGGCTCAAGCATCTGATGCTGCGCAACCGGCTCATGAGCACGAGCCACGAGCCCGCCTATACTGAAGGCGGGCTGCCGAAAGAGCGTTACCGGCTCTATCACGTCGAAAAGGCGAAAGGCGGCATCGCGCTGACGATGATCGGCGGTTCGTCGGTCGTGTCGAAGGATTCGCCGCAGGCGTTCGGCAATATCGAACTCTATCGCGACGAGAGCGTGCGCTGGCTGCGCGAAACGACGGACGCGGTGCATGAGCATGGCGCGGCGATCATGTGCCAGATCACCCATCTCGGTCGCCGCACCGGCTGGAACACCGGGGAGTGGCTGCCGATCGTGGCGCCCTCACCGGTGCGCGAAGCGGCGCATCGCGCGTTTCCGAAAGAGGCCGAGGATTACGACATAAAGCGCATCGCGGCTGACTATGGCGAAGCCGCGGCACGTTGCCAGGAATCCGGATTGGATGGCGTCGAGATCGAATGTTATGGCCATTTCCTCGATGGATTCTGGTCGCCGGCTACAAACAAGCGCCGCGACGAGTATGGCGGCAGCCTCGAGAACCGGATGCGCTTCTCCTTCGATGCGCTGCGCGCGATCCGCGCGCGGGTCGGGCCGGATTACATCGTCGGCGTGCGCATGGTTTGCGACGAAGACTGGGAGCGCGGCCTCTCGCGTGCGGAGGGAATCGAAATCGCGCGGCGTCTGGTCGCCTCCGGCATGATCGACTTCGTCAATGTCATCAAGGGCCATATCGACAGCGACGGCTCGCTCACCCATGTCATCCCGGGTATGGGTACGCCTTCCGCGCCCCATCTCGAGCTGGCGAAGGAAGTCCGCGGCGCGATCGATATCCCGATATTGCATGCGGCCCGCATCGGCGACGTGGCGACGGCGCGTCATGCCGTGGCCTCGGGCATTCTGGATATCGTCGGCATGACGCGGCCGCATCTCGCCGATCCGCATATCGTCGCGAAGGTGATGCGGGGCGAAGAGCACCGGATCCGGCCCTGTGTCGGCGCCAGTTATTGTCTCGACCGGCTCTATGAAGGCGGCGGCGCCCTCTGCATCCATAATCCCGCGACCGGTCGCGAAGGGTGGATTCCGCATGTGATCGCG